>JAVBSE010000062.1:0-16564 GCA_031547315.1 Opitutales bacterium | reverse complement strand
TAAACTTCCATCTGAAAAGCTTTGTTAGGGTCTCTTAGCACATATTTAATTGCGCTTTTAAAGACTCTGTCTCTTGTTGCAGTGTCAGCCTTTTGCATCATTTCAAAAACTTTTGGAAGCGTTGAATAGCCGCAGTCTTGTTCAAAAATTCTTGTGATTCCCCTTTGCTCAGGGTCATTATCATCAAAAAGCCTTTTTAGCATTTCTGTTTTCATCTCTTTATTGCCCCTGTTTATGAGAGCATTTAAGACTTTAACATTTTTAGTTTTTGCATAATTTGCCAGCAAAATTTTGTCTGCGCTTTGAGTAGGAAAATATGTCATAGCATAATTTGCCGCCCTATTTACATCGTCATTTGATGAACCGGCCAAGTCGATTAGCGTTGGCAAAATACTGTCATTGCCAATGTAGGCGCAGGCAAAAATTGCCTCAATATTTACAGTGTCACCAGAGTCTATAACATCCTTTTCTATTGTTGCAAAAAAGCGCTTATCTTTTGTTAGAGCAAAGCTGCGAATTGCTGCTGCTTTTGCGCCTTCAGAAAGTTTGGGATATGCTTTAATTAAGTCGCCAGAGTTTTCAAATGTGCGCCCATCGTTTGCAATTCTTGCTGCATAAGGCCCAAGTTCAGAGTCTGAAATAATTTGCTTATCTAAAAACTTCATACGTGCTGCAGGATTTAACATTGCAACATAAGACAAAAGCCCAGGACGGAAATTTTCTGAAAGCGAAATTGCCAAAGCTTCTTTTCCATTACCCGTTGCAATAAGATTTTCACGAGCCTCAGCAAGCGCGTAATCTGTTAAAAATGCATCGCCGGGAGCCACTTTTTTAATCTCTAAAATTGCCTTAACTGCACTGGAGCTGCCAATGTGGCCAAGCGCAGTTATTGCAACTGTGCTAAACTTTCCCTTAGATTTTTTTGCAAGTTCAAAAAGAGGCATAACAGCCGCCTCAGACTCTCTCATACCCAAGGCATAAGCTGCGCAGTTTACAATAGATTCTTTTTTGCCCGCAAGCATTGCATCTATCAAAACTTTGTCTGTACTTGGAAAATCTGCAGTAATTAAAACATTAAAAATTGGTGCAGCCCTGTTGTCGTTTGTTACAAGCTTTGGCAAGTCCGGCAAAGATTTTTCTGTTACTACAAGTTTTAAAATTTTTGCAGAAAGCCTAAAAGCCTCGTCAGAAATTTTGCTGTCTTTCATTGCGTCCAGCAAAACTTTTTCTGTTGCCGCAGAAAGTTTTTTGTCTGACTGCGAAAGATCTGCGCTCATGCAGTCTTGCAATCTTTTATTTGTTGAAGGCGCAAGCTTTGTGCCATAAGCTTCACGAATAAGCTCGTGATACCAAGCAAGGCTGTCGCCGCTTTTGTAAGATGCAATATCTTGAGAGCTGACTGCAAATGCAGAAGCAGAAAATGCAAAAAGTGAAAGTATTGATACAAAATTTTTCATATTAAAATTCTCCTGATTTTTGCATTAAATTAGTTGCCAGTTGCCATGATATGCGCGTGAGCATAAACGCTGAGCCTGTGGGTCGTTAAGAATTTTTTCTGTCTTCCAATCCCAAGTGATTTTTCTGCCCACAGTGTAGGCAATTTCGCCCAAAAGGCAGCCTGTATTTGTGCGATGCGCATTTTCAATGTCTGTAACAGTTGCACGTCTGTCTAAAACAGAGTCAATAAATGCCTTATAGTGCTTGCTTTGGTTTGCGGCCTCTGTTCCGTAAACCTTACCTGTGTAAGGGATTTTTGTATCTACAATGGAAAGAGGTTTTGTTGCAACTCTGCCTCTGTCCGCATAAATAGTGCCCTTTTCACCAATAATTTCAAGACCCGCAACATTATCGTCAGACATCTCTACAACTTCGCCACGCTCATAAGTAAAGCGCACCTTAAAGTGAGAAGGCAAATCGTAAAAGCCATCTGTTGGCCAATCTACTTCAAGAGGCTCAATAGTTTTTGGGCCTTCTAAATTATACTGCATCGCCCACTGGGCAATGTCTAGGTGGTGTGCACCCCAGTCTGCAATTTTGCCTGCGCTGTATTCAGAGAAAAACCTCCAAGTAGTGAACGCTTTGTAATGATGAAAATCTGTTCTTGCTGCAGGCCCCTGCCACATTTCCCAATCTAAAGTAGAAGGCACTGGCTCTGGCGCCATTGGCTTAACACGCTCGTTTTTAGGTAAACCTATTTTTACAAGCTTAACTTTGCCAATTGCGCCGCTTCTGACTAACTCTGTTGTCTGCAAAAACTCGTAATTAGAACGCTGCCAAGAACCTGTTTGCCAAATAATGCCATTGCGCTTAACCGCATTTACAAGCATTCTGCCTTCTTCTATGGTGCGTGTTAAGGGCTTTTCCCCATAAACGTCTTTACCCGCATTTGCGCAGGCTATGCCTATAATTGCGTGCCAGTGGTCAGGGGTTGCAGTTGTTATGGCGTCTATGTCTTTTCTGGCTAAAAGTTCTCTAAAGTCTTTATAAATTGTAAGGTCTGTAAGCTTGCGAGACTCTTTATAATGAACTGCCCCTGAAGTCTGATTGTGCGAATAGCTATAGCGATTATCAATGTCGCAAGGATCGCATAAGGCGACAAGCTGAACGCGTTTATCTGAAGTAAAATTATTTGTATTAGAAGAACCCATGCCTCCTAAGCCTATAGAGCCTAATACAACCCTGTTACTTGGTGCTATAAAGCCATTTTTACCAAGCGCAGATGCCGGAATTATTGTAGGCAAAGCAAGAGCTGCGCCTATACCTTTTATAAAATCACGTCTTTTCATTTAATTTCCCCCTGTGTTTAAAGTTCTTTGATTTTAATATTTTTAAATGCTGTTACGCCAGTTTTGCCGTGATGAACTTGAAGACCAATAAAGCCATCATCAAAACTCTTAAAATCTTTGTCATTTGCCATATCAAAATTTGCGCAAGGCACACCGTTTACCCAAGTTTTAACAACGCCGTCTTTGCATTCAATAGTGAGCCTATTCCAGTCTTTTTGGTCTTTAACAGCTTGGCGTGCATTTTCATGGTCTTCACGAGATAGTGAATACTTCCAGCCGCCGCCTGCTCTTTCGCTATAAATTCCGCCTGTCCAGCATCTGTCTTTGCTTGTTTCAATTTCTATCTGAGGGCCGCAAACTCGGTCGCTTTCAAAGCCTGTTTTAGAGACTTCATGCTTCATTCTTGAGTGAATATTTACGCCCGAATTTCCCAATTCTATCCACCTGTATTCAAGAGTTAAAATAAAATTTTTGTAGTTCTTTTCTGTAATTAAATAAGTATTAATCTGAACAATATCGTCTTCAGGATTTTTACTTGCAATAATTTCTCCGTCTTTAACCTCAAAAGTGGCAGTGCCGCCTGCGACCTTCCAGCCTTTTAAGGTTTTGCCATCAAAAATAGACTTAAAGCCCGCCTTTAAATTTGGCTCTTTGCTAAGATTTAAAAGCATAGTTTGGTCTTCCGCAGCGCCTTTTTTAAACTTTGCCTGCCAAACATTTTTGGCTTCTATGCGCTGGGCTTCAGCTTCTTTTTTAGCCTGTTCTTTTGCTGCTTTTTCTGCATCACTTGCTTGTGCAAATGCCAAAGCGCAAGCAAGGGTTGAAATCAAACTTATAAGTAGTTTTTTTGTATTTTTCATATTGGTAGATATTCTTGTTTGAAAGTTAATGGAATAATTTTCGCAATCGATTGCGCTCTTTGCAAGACTTTTTTTACAAACACAATATTTGTACTAATGAAGTAAAATTTCAAACGGAACAGAATTCACTTTTTGAGCGGGCAAAGTTATAGTCCATTTCCCCTCAGAGTCAGCTTTTATTAAAAATTTATTTCCATTAAAAACTATCTGAATTTTTGCGTTTGCTTCAGACTTGCCCCAAATCTTCAAGGGTTTTTCTGCCTGCAAAATAGCATTATCAGAAAAAAAGAGCGCTTACTTAGAAGCTTCAGTATCAAGATATTCTATCAAGATTTCCAGAGCCTCCAACGCAGCCTCTTTACGATTTTTATTGCGCTTGCCTTTTAAATGCAGCTCTTTTTCAGAAACAACTTTGCCCTTGTGCGCCAAAGCGATAAATACTGTGCCGTCTGCAATATCTTTTTTCTCAGATTTTTCTGCATAACCTGTTGTAGAAATTGCAAGATCAGACCCTAAAAGTTTAATAGCATTCTTTGCCATTTGGGCTGCGCAAGCTTTTGAAACCACGCCGGCTTTTATTGTTTTTGCACTTACGCCTAAAACGTCTTTTTTTACAGCCTCACCATAGCAAACCAAAGAAGCTAAAAAGACTTCGCTTGCGCCTGAAACAGATACAAATGCATCTGCCAATATTCCGCCTGTGCAAGATTCTGCAAATGCAATTTTGAGCCCCTTTAACTTAAGAAGTTCAATTGCGTAGGCTGCCGAATTTTTAATTTTTTTCATTGTTTTTCCTTGCCTTATTATTCCAATTTGTGATGTCGTCGCTTTCTTTTGAAATGTCTCTGCCTAAAGACCAAATATCGTAGGGTTTGTCGCTAAAAAGCGCAGGATAAACATACTGAAAATCGCCGCCCCAAGCATCTTTTGTAGGTGTCATATAGGGTCCATTCCAATAATTTTCAAGTCCGATAGGTGTGCGCCAAAGTGCGTCTAAACCTTGCGAAGTAGATGGATAAGAGCCCATATCCAACTTATAAGCCTCAAGGGCTGTGGGAATAATTGTATTTATATATTTTGCAGTAATTTTATTTTTTGTGTTATACTCTATCAAGTAGTGCGCAGCAAAAAAGAACATCACTATAGTTATGATTATTGCTACAAAAACAATTATTGAGAGCTTGTTTAAAATCTCAGGACTGCCGTATTTATCCACCTTCATATTTGCTAAAAACACTAGGTGAAATTATCTAAAAGTCAAGCCTCTTCAGGCTTAGCTACATGAGAAATAAGCCCGCTTTTAAGATACAATATGCGCTGATTAGAGCTGCCTCTAAAATAAAGTCTTGGGTCAAATAAATCTTTAAGAAATTTGCCATCAACCAAAACGTCTATTAGCTTGAGCGCCTCAAAAGAAATCATATTTTCTGCAAGCTTTTCATAAGTATAGCCTGTGTAGCACCAAACATTGATTTTGCAGCGCTTTTTAATTTCAATTAAAAATTTTAAAAGGCCTTCAGGATTATAAAAAGGATCGCCCCCCGAAAGCGTAATTCCATCAAGCAGAGAATTTGCATTTATAGCCTTAACTATTTTTTCAAACAAAACTTCGTCTAGTTTTTGACCTGCTTTAGGATTCCAGCTTTGAGGGTTGTGACAGCCCTCGCACCTGTTTTCGCAGCCGGCAAAATATATTGCATAGCGCAAACCAAAACCATCTGAAACGGTTTCGGGATAAAGATTTATCACACGCAAATCGAACAAAAAAAAGCCCCTTTGGCACAAATTATTTGTGCTTTACTCTTTCACGTTCTTCAGACTGCTTTGCAGAATTCCAAGTTTCTAGGCTTCCTGTAAGATAGCCTGTTATGCGGCGCATTCTTGTAATATTTTCGCTCTTGCAAGATGGGCAAGCCGCATAAATTACGCCCTTATATCCGCAAGTTTTACAAGTGTCTACCGGGTGATTTATTGAGCCATAGCCAACTTCTGCATCCTTCATTGCTTTCACAATTTTAAGTATGCTCAAAACATTTTTCTTAGCTTCGCCATCAAGCTCTACATAAGTGATGTGTCCTGCTTTTGTGATAGCATGGAAAGGCGCTTCAAGCTTTATTTTATCTTGTATAGACACCTGTTCTCTTACGTCTATATGGAAGGAATTTACGTAATAGTCTCTGTCGTTTACGCCTTCAATTAAGCCATATTTGCGCTTATCCATTTTTGTGAATCTGCCGGCCAAGCCCTCTGCAGGAGTTGCCAAAACAGAGTAGTTAAGCCCATATTTTTTCTTGTACTCTTCGGCTACGTCATTCATCACAACAATAGACTCATACAAAGTATCCCAAGCTTCCTTAGACTTTGCGTGGCCTTCGCCATAAATTGCAACCATTGCGTTGTGTCCGCCAATAAAACCTATGCCCAAAGTGCCAGACTTTATAACGTCCGCAACCTGATCTTCGGGCTTTAGTCTTTCTGAACCCTTCCAAATTTGATTACCCATCATAAATGGGAACTGAATTGCAAGCGCAGTGCGCTGATATTCGTAGCGCTCGTGAAGCTGCTCGGCAATCATTGCAGAAATGTCTCTTACAGAATTTAAGAAAATGCGCTTTGCCTCTGCCCTGACTTCACGCTTGTCGCCATCAGGACACAAGTCTTCTGCCTGTCTTACAGCCTCTATTGCAAGCCTTGGCATATTAAATGATGTAAAAGACAAATTGCCACGCCCTGCAGATGTTTTTTCTCCGTTTATATTTTCAAAAACTCTTGTTCTGCATCCCATAGTTGCAAGCTCGTACAAGTAGCGTTTAGGGTCGTTTGCATCCCACTTTTCATGCTTATTATAGCGTGTGTCTAAAAACAAAAAATTAGGGAAAAGCGAAGTAGAAGTTGTTTTGCAAGATTCTAAGAGCAGGTCAAAATTTTTGGCTTCAAACTTTATTTCTCCGGCGCAAGCTTTGTCGAAATTAGCAATAGCTTTTTCGTAATCTGCATCAGAGTAAGAAATGCCGTCTTTAATTTTAAAAATCTGTATAGGAAATACAGGGATTTCGCCATTACCCAAGCCCTTTGTTGTTGCAGCCAAAAGCTCTTTTATGAGCATTCTGCCCTCCGGCGAAGTGTCTGTGCCATAATTTATAGAGCTAAACACAACCTGATTGCCCCCTCTTGAGTGCATGGTATTTAGGTTGTGAATAAAGCCTTCCATCGCTTGATGAGTGTCTTTGCGAGTTGTTTCAAAAGCCTGCTCAAATGCAGAATTGAAAGAATCCGCATCTAAATCTATGCCATTTTCTGACAGAATTTTTAGAAAATCCGCACGTTCTTGCTCTGAAAGTTCAATAGATTTTACGTTTTCTTTTGTTAGTTTTTTAATGCTTTCCGCACTGATATTTTTAGTTTTTTTAGAAAGACGCAGCAAGAAGTAAACGTTGTCTGCCAAATGCTTTGCAAAAGATTTTCTTACGCCCGGAGCCATAAAAAAGTCGAACGCAGGAATAGACTGTCCGCCATGTTGTTCGTTCTGATTTGTCTGAAAAACTATTGTGGCCAAAGTTGCATAGCTTTGTATTGACTGCGGAGTGCGTATGCTGCCATTTTTTGTGTGGAAACCTCTTTCAAAAATGTCTTCCAAATCGTACTGAACGCAGGTTGTTGTTTTTGTGGGATAGTAGTCTAGGTCGTGAATATGAATATCGCCATTTTTATGCGCTCTGGCATATTTTACGCCTATTAAGTACTTAGAAGCATAGTCTTTTGTGATTTCAGATGCAAATGTCATCATCTGCCCTGCAGGAGTGTGTGAAGACATATTTGCATTGCTTAAATTAATGTCATTTTTTTCTACAGCCACAATGCCATCCATAATATGCTTCATAGATGTGCGCTTATCTCTTTCTGTTGTGCGCCATTCTCTGTAGATTATGTATTTTTTGGCAATGTAGGTGTTGGCAAGCATAAGCTCGCGCTCTACAAGGTCTTGAATTTCTTCAACTGTTATCTGAGGTTTTGTTATGCCGGAAACAACTCTTGTTGTGATAGCGTCTATAATGCGCTCTTCATTTAAAATTCCGCCTGCAATATATGCCTTTGTGATAGCACGTTTAATTTTTTCAGGGGAAAATATTTCTACTTTTCCGTCTCTTTTAATGATTTGTATTTCTGAAATTTCCATAAATTTTTTATTTAAATTGATTATAATTAGCCCTAAAGCCAAGAAACAAGACTCTAAAAAATCTTGCCAAATTGAAATTCGGCAAGACCTAAGAAAAAAGAGTATTTGGTTTGGTTTCTTCTTTAAGTTTCTGTTTTTTTCACACTTTAACGCCCTAGCGTCAACACTATTTTAGACTATTTCTAAGTAGCTTAATATCAATAAGTTTTAACTTAAAAAAACTCTTGATTATTTTTTATTTTCTCACTCTCTTAAAAACAAGATAAGTTAAAACCAAGCATATAATTCCTGCCAAAATATAGGCAATTTTTAGGTCTAAACCTAAACCCCAGGGTATGCCTGCACCCTGCTTGGGAGAAGCCCAAATTATAAAACTTGCAACAATAAAACACATAAAAATTGCAGGCAATAAAGCTATTAAAAAATTCTTTCTTTGTTTATAAAGCCAAGCTGTTGCCGCAAAAAGCGTAGAACACGCAAGCACCTGATTGCTCCATGCAAAGTAATTCCACAAAGCGCCAAAGCTTTTTGCGTCTGCCTGCGACCAAAGCAAAATTACTAAGCACAAAAATATAATTGGCACGCAAACTAAAATTCTTTTGGAAATTTCTTTTTGGCTTATTCCAAAAATTTCGGCAGCGCTAAGGCGCAGGCTGCGCATTGCAGTATCGCCGGAGGTTATTGCAAGAATTACCACGCTGATTACTGTGATTCCTCCAAAAATTTTGCCTAAAAAGTGGTCTGTTGAGCGTATTAAAACGTCAGTGGGTTTTTCAGAAAAAAGTTCAGGAAAAAGATTAAACATTGCAAGACCTGCAGCAGCCCAAATCATTGCAATAATGCCCTCCACAACCATAGTGCCATAGAAGCTTGATTTAGCCTCTCTTTCAGAGCGCATAGTACGCGCAATAATCGGAGACTGCGTTGCATGAAAGCCGGAAATAATGCCGCAGGCAATTGTAACAAACAAAAGCGGAATTACAGGGTGATTATTTTCTGCAGTCCATTTTACAGACTTAAAAACTTCTGTTTCTGTTAAAAGTGCAGGATTTTTAAATAGACCAGCACACAAAGCCACAAACATAGAAAAACTGCCCATTAAAAGCACAAAACCAAAAACAGGATAAATGCGCCCTATTATTTTATCTATAGGAAAAAGCGTCGCTAAAATGTAATATAGAAAAATTAAAAATGCGCTTAACCAAAAAATAGAAATACTTGGAAACCCTTTATCAATAAGCTCGGCAGGAATATTTACAAAAACTGCAACAACTAAAATTAAAAGGAGCATCATAAATACAGAAAATATCCTGTAAAACCCATCGCCTAGATTTTCTTTAATGAGTTTTGGCAGATTTGCGCCGCCGCCCCTGATAGACATCATGCCCGCAATAAGGTCGTGCGTGGCGCCTGCAATAAGGTTTCCTATGGGGATAATCACAAAAACTATTGCGCCAAACTTCACCCCTAAAATAACGCCAATAACAGGCCCAACCCCTGCTATGTTTAATAGCTGAATAAGAAAATTTTTCCAGTGCGGCAGGCACAAAAAATCTACATTGTCGCACTTTGTTATTGCCGGAGTTTTTCTGTCGTCAGGCGCAAGCACTTTAGAAACGTAAGTTCCGTACGTAAAATAACCTAAGATTAAAACTGCTATCCCTATGAAAAATAAAAACATAGAGCAAAAGTAAAGCGAGAAGCTATTTTTCAGTCAAGCGCATATGAGGAAATTTGTTCAAATACGAACTCTTATATGGAATATCACCTTGACTTCTGAGGGAAATTTCGTTTTCATTTTTCACATATGAAAAAGCTAAACGTTTGCCTAACAACAGTACTGTCTCTTACGCTTTTTGCTTGCGGCGACAAGCAAGATTCTAAGTCAGACCCAAACTACGCAAAAATTGCAGAAGTTCAAAAACAAGTGGACAATGCAATTTTGGCTGTCCCTTCAGAACTCTCTTTATTTACTTATTATAAACCAAGTAAAAATGTTTACGACCTTTATTATGAAGATGAAAATTACTTGGGAGCACTAAAAGCAGTTAAAGCTCATAAAGATCTAAATGGATTTTTTGACAATTTTGCAGAGCTTCTTGCAAAAGAAAGCAAAGGTGTTTCAGACAATTTTATCAAAAAAGGAGACTTGCCTAAAATCATAGACTCTTATTCTGATGTAATAAACTCTTTGGGCTTTGTATTCTATGTGGGCAATATTTCCTTCCAAGTGCCAGAGCAAACTTCATTTGCAGGCGTTATTTATGTAGATAATGCACAAAAGTGTATAGAAAAATTCTACACTTCTATGAAAGAAAGTTTTGCAAAAGACAATAAAGACTGGGCTGACGCAACAAAAACTGTCGATTTAGGCGAAGGCCTTAAAGGTATACTTATAGACTTTAGCAGCGCATTAAACAATACAGACAATGGACAGAAAGTTATCAAAAAGCTTGTAATTTTTGCAGACAATAAGCGCATATTTATTGCTCCTACAAAAGAAGATGTGGCTGTATTTGCTGCAAATATTGGCGTAAAATCTGAAAGCTCAATTCTAAATAATACAGAATATAAAAAACTTATCTCTAAAGTAGAAAATCCTATTTTTGGAATATTTTCAGACTTTAGAGGCTATAAATTAGACCCACAAACAGCGATGGGCCTAGCTATGTTTGATGGAATGTTTGGCATTAAGAAAAACGATTCTATTGGCTGGTTCTTTGAAGATATGAAAGAAAAAGACTTCTTTAGCATGCCTCTGATTTTGTCTTCTCAAAGCGGCTCTTGCCTTTACGATTTGTTTGAGGGCGCAATAGCTTCCGGCAGCGTGCTTAAAGATTCGCCGAAGGGTTCTTTGTTTTCACTTTCTTATGCACTTCCTATGGGCGGCGCTAAAATTTGGACATCAATTAAAAATGGCGCAATGATGTCGGGCAAAGTTGACCCTAAAGCTCTTAAAAATATCAGCGCAATTGAAGGCAATTTTAAACAAGTAAACTTCACTATGCTTGATCAAGGATCTGAAAGCTTAGTAAATAAAGTAAGTGCGGCTCTTTACTTTAATGACTTAGACAAATTTATATCTGACGTCATAGAAGCTGATAAACTCAAAATAGAAGAATTAAGCGGCTTCAAAGTTTATTCTGAAAACCCACCTGTTGGTCAAGATAGCCTTAATAAATTTATTCGTTTTGAAAATAACGCTGTCATGTATTCAGACCCAAGTGTGCCTCTTGAAGAAACAATAGATTTTATTAAGGGCAAAACTGCATCAATGAAAAATGACACAATTTTCAATGAGTTAAGAAAGCGTCTGGGCTATCAAAATGAATATGCACTAGAGTACTATTTTGATTATGCCTTATATATGGAAACTTCTATGAATAAGACTGCATCGTTTTATCAAGAACTAACAAAAGACTGCCTAGGCGAAAATTTTGTTAAAGACTATATAGATGCAACAAGCAAAGCTATGAAAGACTATAAAGTGCTCATAGCTGCAAAATCAAAAGGCGATGCCCTTATGATTCCTCTTAAAATGCATTACAAAATTGATTTAAAGCCTTATGTTGAACTTCTGGACAAAATAGACTGGAAGAAAGCAAACGAAAAAATGCAAGAAGCTTTTG
Organism: Opitutales bacterium; assembly: GCA_031547315.1. GTDB lineage: Bacteria > Verrucomicrobiota > Verrucomicrobiia > Opitutales > Intestinicryptomonadaceae > Intestinicryptomonas. The sequence continues at coordinate 5,112 of JAVBSE010000062.1, read as the reverse complement.
AAAAAGCTAAAAATAACTAAAAGCAAATCTTAAAACTCTAAACAAATTAAAAGCCTTAGAAGTAAATCTAAGGCTTTTTTGTGCCTAAGTGTGCAGATAATTTCGCCTGCCCAAACCTACACAAAATAAATGCTTAAGCTTGAAGAACTTTTATGCCTTTTTTCTGAGACTCTATTCTAAACTGATTCATCGCAGTTATCATGGCAAATACCATTATCAATAGATAAAAGTTTTGAGAGTATCTTAAAATCCATTCCATTATTGAGTGCAGTTCTGCGCCCAAAAGCGATATAAAAAGCCCATATCCCAAGTAGGCCATATTGCTTTTTCTGTAAAAAAGCATATTTCTAAAAGACAAATATAGGTAATACAAAAACCAGCACAAAAGCGAAAACAGCCCTACCCAGCCTATTTCGCCGGCAGTAAGCATATATATGGTTTCAACTTTGCCGATTTTTCTGTCTTCATCGTTTGTTTTTAGATTAGTAAAAATATCGCCATAATTATTTTCAAATGTATTGGCTTCTGTGTAGTTATTTATGCCCACGCCAAAAAAGTTTTTATTAGCCATGTCTGCAGCATTAATAATAAGACTCTTTCTGCCCTGAGTGCCAGATTCATTGCCTATTGAAATACGTTCATACAAGGTGTCATAGCTTTTAATTAAACCTGCAATAAGCCCAAAAATTGTTATGCAAAGTATTGCTATTTTTTCTCTGTTTATGCCCTTTGTGAAAGACAAGCCCATTATAAAAATAATAGTCATGGCAGAAATGCCCCAGGCTGTGCGGCTCATCGTAACGATAACAGACATTGCGCACACAAAGAAGATTCCAACAAAGTACATCTTTGTAAACTTAGACTTAAAATTAACATTCAGCGCCAAATATAAATATATTGGCATAAGCTGGTTAACGTACATTCCTGCGTTATTTTTATGCTTCATTAAGCCAATTGCCGCATAGGCACCAAGCACATATCTTTGAAAAATAATTAGCCCCAAATTCATTATAAGACCCAAAGAAAACGCCTTTATTATTGTTGGGTAACAATTGTAATAGACTATCATATTGTGCATAACTATCAAAAAGAAAGCCATCTTGATTAGTCTAAAAATTTCAAAATATGAATAAAGCAAAACAGGCGAATTTATGCAGGAAATACAACTCATCACCAAGTAAAATATAAATAGAGACGTTCCGGGAATCCAGTAAACCATTTTGTAGTCTTTCTTCATTAAAAGTAAGACAAAGTATATGATGGCAAAAAAGTCTACTATTGAAATTTCAAACGCCTGAGTAGTTCCTTTAACGTACTCATGATCTGCCATGTAGTTAATGCCAAGCTGTGGCGAAAGTATGAACAAAAACATACCCGCAAATATACCCAAGTGTTGATATTTAATATTAGAATTCAGGAAAGCTATTGCCGCCGGAATCATAATAAAAAACACAACACACAGCATTATTGTATGTGGAACTACGTTGCTTTGCATTTATAAATGATAATAGGTATTTTGGGATTCTTTAAAATGCAGCAAAAAAAAGCAATAAAAATAGTCTCTATTATTTAAGTTCTTCTTGAAATGGACTGACAGGAAGCCCTGCGCTATTTTGCAAATTTACATCTGGGTCTGCCGCCCACGCATAGCGCACAAAATTAGGTTTGGAAATTTCTTTGGGACAAGAAAGCGTAAGCTCATTTTTTCCTGTAATTTTTGCCTCGCAAGGCGTGAATGTTTTACCATCCTCAGAAAGCTCAAAACCTTTAGGAGCTGCATTGTCAGATGTTTTTAAGCCATCATATACGTCAAAAAACTTAAGTTTAACGCTACTGTCTTTCTCTAAAGCCGCCTTCACTTGTATAGGGCTTTTTGCCTGATAATCTTTATGATAAATTTCCGACAAAACAAGTTCTGCAAGGCGCTTGCCCAAAACATTTTTATTGCGAGGGTGTAAATCTATCTCATGCCCATCAATGCTCACAACCATAAAGCAATTGGGAATTTCAAGCGCAATTTTGCGCTGTACATTGCGCATTGAAGGCCAGTCTTTATTATTAAAATCCGGCAATTGCACTGTGAATATGGGCATTTTAGGATTCTTAAAATTTGTGCGCATCTGCTGTGCATACGCTTTAAACAAATTAAAATAAGCTTGCGACTGCCCTGCATTGCCCTCGCCCTGATACCAAAGTTCGCCCTTAATTGCAAAAGGCTCTATCGCACTTATTTTTGCATTATAACAGCTTGATACAAGACCTTTGTCGGCATTTGGTTTGTTTAGCTTATTTTTTGCTTTGCGCTCTTCTTGACCCATTGCTTCCCAGGCGTCAATATCTTTTTTATTCCAGTTTTTTTGACGTGTTTGCGCCCACTCTAACCACTTTTCTTCGCCCGAAGCTTTTGCTGCATCTTCTGTAAGCCAAGTTTGAATTTCACTGCCCCCATAAGAAGCATTTATCAGCGCAATAGGTACATTAAGCTCTTTAAACAGTCTATTTCCTACCAGAACGCCCAGTGCAGACATTCTTTCTCTACTTTTAGAGTCGGCAGTGCGCCAAAAGATTTTTTCACGCTCTAAGCCATTGCAGTCATAGGCAATTCCTCTTGGTTCTTCTTGAATGTTGAAAAAGCGAATCAAAGGATTTTCCGGCTCATTTATAAGTTCACGTCCGCCAGTAACATAGGCTAAAGGAAAATCCATATTGCTTTGTCCTGAAAGCAGCCAAACTTCTCCAACTAAAATATTTTTGTAGCTAATTTTATTTTTGCCTTCAATTAAAAGTTCTTTGCCTTCTTTTACATAGTTAGATGCAGGAAACTCTAGCATCCACTTGCCATCTTTGCCTGTAACAGTTTGAAGCGATTTTCCAAGAAAACTTACTTTAACCTTCTCTCCGACATCTGCAGTGCCCCAAATTCTAAATGGGCTGTGCGCCTGAAAAACTGCGTTGTCGCCAATAATTGATGCAGGTTTAACATCTGCAAATAAAAACATTGGAATTAATAAAAAAGCGCAAAAAACTTTATACTTCATAAACTAAACCTTCCCCTTTAATTGAAATTTAAGCTTTCATTTTCTGATTTTATTTGGTTTTTTCAAGCTCAATCAGATTAAAGATTTTTTCAATAAATCTTTGATTTTTTTTGGGCTTAAGCTAAGGTACTAAACAAAATGGAAAATGAAGATAAGAGTCTTAAAGAAGAAGCGTCTTTCACAGAAGAAAAAAAAGACAGCTTTAAAATAGGAAAATTTTTTGTATATATTATTATTCTTATAGCACTGGCCTTGGGAATAAGTGAGCTTTATTCTTATTTTAATGCAAACAATTTATCTATAAATAAAAATGTTAAAGCCAATACCGAAGGTCTTGCAGATATATATTTTATGCCTTTTGAAGGTTTTGATATTGGGCTTGCAAATGGCTTGGCAAAAAAATTATCTGATGAGCTAAAACTTAATATTAAAGTATCTAAGCCTTTAACCATACCGGAAAATGCCGTTTTGGATTATCGCTCTCAGTACTGGGCAGGCAAACTTGCAAATGTTGTAGACTTTACTGCAGGCAAAGTTTTAGACGTTAAAGGAAAAACAATCTATATAGGCCTTTGCCAAGGCAGCATCTGCGACCCTACAGAAAATTTGCCCTATGTTTTTACTGCACTTTTTCCTTTTGGAGTTTCTGTTGTTGGCACAGAAGAAATGCGTGAAAATGTAAGTGAAAAAAGATACAATATGCGACTTTACAAAGTAATTAAGCGCACAATAGGTCTAATGCACTACAAATACCCTAGATCTGAAAACATAAAAAGCGTACTATTTTCACCTATGATGACAATGTACGATTTAGACAGCATTGGCACTCATTTTGACAGCGAACTTAAGTAAATCCTTGTTCATTTTTTACATCTGAAAGTTTTGATAATGCTTGGTTTTACGTCATAATCGATATTTGCTCCGTTTAATAGCTTGTTTAAAAAAAATAAAATAAAAATAAATTAAGAAGTTTCTTTGAGTTTTTTTGTTTACATATCAATATAATTTATGTCATAGTTCTCTGAATCGTTTATATATTTTAACACACAGCTAAAAAAAATAATAATTTATATAAACTTAATTTCATCTTGCTTAAAATTGCATGATAAAAAATATTTTTAAAACCCTGCTATTCTTACTAACTTTATTGTGTGGGCTAAGCTCTTTTGCGCTGCCTACCAGAGATATTGTGTACAATAGTGAAAAGAATATCATCTTTGTATCTTCATACAATATCCAAGTTGAATGGGGAAAAACAGTTGTAGATGGCTTTAGCTCGGCAATGCCTGCAAATTTTAACATACATCATATAGAACTTGGCGTATTAACAAATCCTAATTTAAAAACAACTGATGAAGAATTAAACTGGATACTCCAAAGAATTCAAAAAATTAAGCCTGAAATGATAGTGGTCTTTGACGACCCCGCTATAGAGCTGGTATCCCAAAATTATGACAAGTTTCCCAAAACAAGCAAAATAATGCTTGCAGGCCATGTTGGCGAAGATCCAATTGCAATTGAAGACGAACCTAACGTTTACTCAATAAATATGCCATTTAAATTCAGAGACAATCTTGAATTGGCATTAAAATTTTATCGCAATCCTAAAAAAATCGCAATCACTGTGGACGGCGGCGATGAAGGCGAAAGAGCTGAAAAGTATATTGTAGATAATTGGAATAAAGTAAAAAACGGAACTTACGGAAAAGAACTCCAAGAAAAATCTAAAGACATAGATTTGGAAATCATTAGCGGAAAAGACACTTCAACAGAAGAAATGTTGGCTAAGGTAACAGAACTAAATAAGACTTATCCTGATTTTTTTGTTTTCTTTTATATGTGGGGCAGCGTTAAAGACACAATACACCACTCGCTTCCTATTGTAGTAAAAAATCTTTCTTTGGCTGCAGATAAAAATGTTATTATTTTTTATGACGACACTCTTGATAATGTTCTTGGCGGATACATTGTAAATGGCTATGAATTTGCAAAATATGTTGGCGAAAAAACAAAAGACATAATGACTGAATCGCTTAAGTACGACTTAAATCCAAAAGAAGTTTTAAACACTGCA
>JAVBSE010000106.1:0-11130 GCA_031547315.1 Opitutales bacterium | reverse complement strand
CTTACTTTTTCTACATGAGTTTTGGGGATATATCTGCTATAAAAAAAGAATGAAAATAGCACAAAAAAAGCTAGAACTATTAAAAAAATCATCTTCATAATTCTAGCTTTGTTTTAATGTTTTATACTGTCAATTATTTCTTATTAAAATATTCGTCAAATTGATTTCTATCTAAACTTTTTAGTTTTTGAATTTTTTCATTCACTTCGTTAAAATCAGAAAGTTTTGTAGGATTTTCAATTTTAATAATTTCATTAGCTATTTCAGTATAGTCAGAAAAGGGTTCATAAAAAAGCAAAATAGCTTTCTTTTGATTTTCGCTTAAATCTCCATACATCAAAACTTTTAATCCAATCGAATCTGATTTTGTGAAAGCATAAGTACGTAAATCAATGAGCACAGATCTTTTATTATCTTTAATAAGAAACAAATTCTCATACGTTATGCCTGTATCATCTGTTATTTTTTTTACTCCATCATATACGCCCTTAAATATGAGATCTGTTTTTAGGCAATCACCCCTATATCTTTCAATTTCAGTTTTTGGAGTACAAGAAAAAAGTAAGAAACATATTAGAATTTTACAAATATAACGCATGACAAAATTTGATATTATTTTAATTTAGAGTGTCAATTATTTCTTTTTAATTGCTCGTCTATAAACAACATCTGTATATCCATCTTCCTTAACCTTTTTTTCTGCATCAATAGGATGTTCTTCAATTGCTTTTTCTTTTGCTGATATGTACTTATTATCGCCGCTTACAATTCCAACATGCCCTAATCCTTTAGGGTTTTGAAATCCAACAACATCACCAGGTTGAGGATCTTTAACAATTTCAAATCCGGGAATTTCTTTAGTTCTATCTGCCCATTCGTTTGCAAGAGGCGGATATTTATTTCCCCATTCTGTACTTTTTGTTGGTACAGGAGTTCCCGCTTCCTCTAATACATCTGCTACAAATTTATTGCACTTCCATTTATTTTTGCCCCATTTCCCATTTTTAACTGCAAAAGCCCAATCTGTTTTCCCCAAGTGTGACCTTGCTTTATCTGAAGCAGAATTTCCGCCTTTAGCTGTACCTTTCCCTTCATCTGCAAATTGTCCTCCATTTGATTGACCTTTAGGATGGCGTTTTTGGTCTGGGCGATATGGCAATTCTCCATTTTCACCTTCTAATTCTTCGTCTTCAGATAATGTACTTAAAAGATCTTCAGGCTTTACAATTTCGCAAACTAGAAGTGTGAAATTGCGAAAACACTCTGCACTTTCAAGTGATTCTGTTTCGCAATCTTTTTCAAAACCAAGCAGATGGACAATTTCATGAATAATAACAGAGCTTCTTGCATTAAGCCCTTTTTCGTCACCTTCTGCTCTTTTATAGAATGCATCATAGATTATTATTACACCTTCATCTTTATTCGCAGAAGCTAAGACTTTTGTATCTTTATTCCCATCTTCATCCACAAAAAAGTTTTCTTTGCGGAATTTAAGATTCTTTTCTATAGTTTTGATTATTTGCGAATATACATTGCTAATCCCAGAAGCATATTCTTCAAAATCTTCTTTATATATTTTTGAAAAGAAATCCTGTGTTTGAGGACTTCTTGCGTTAATTTGCTTAATAGCATAAGCACACACATTATAAGCTATGCCTATGAAGCGATCTATTGCCTGACTTTCAGAATGCTTTGCAAAGTTTTCTGAAATATAGGTAATGCGTTTATTATTTATTTTTAGACTTTTATGAATTCTCATCCATAAATTATATCATAAATTAATATTTTGACAAAACTACTTTGGATGCTTTGGATTAAACGCCTACTTTGGGTATTTTGGCTCTGTTGGAACAAAGGCACTCGTTTAAGAAACTTTCACTTGACAGGGCAAATTTGTTACAAAATTTGGGCACAAAAAAACGCTTAAATCTTAAAGAAATAAACTTTTGAGTTTTTGATTTTCTTTAAGCGATTCTAAATCGCTTAAATAAAAGAAGTTTTTGCACAAATGTGTTTGACAATGCGCTAAATTCGTACATCTTTGAGCTTGTATTTTGAACGCATACGAATTGTGGACTGCAAAATTTCAGTATAGTTTACTGTACTGTTAGAATGTTTTTTATGCTTCGTAAGCGATTTGTCGCTTTTGTGTGATGAAAGATTTTGCGCAAAAGCTTAGTTGTATAACGTAATAAAAATTATATGAAATCAACAAACCAAAAGACTGCAAAGAAAAAAGTTGCAGCAAAGAAGGCAGCACCAAAGAAGGTTGCTGCAAAAACCCCAACTAAATCCTCAAAAAATGTAAAGTACATTTACCTATTCGGCAAGAAGACTGATGGCGATGCAAAGATGCGCAATCTTCTTGGCGGCAAGGGCGCAAACCTCGCAGAAATGGCGAAGATTGGTTTGCCTGTTCCTCCTGGTTTCACTATCACTACAGAAGTCTGCACATATTTTTACGACAATGGCAGAAAGTACCCTGCAAGTTTAGACGCAGGCGTTCGTGAAGGTGTTGCCGCTCTTGAAAAACAGATGGGCAAAAAATTTGGCGACGCTTCTGACCCACTGCTCTTTTCAGTTCGTTCCGGCGCACGTGAGTCTATGCCGGGCATGATGGACACTATTTTGAACCTAGGTTTGAATGACGCAACAGTTCAGGGTCTTGCAACAAAAACACAAAATCCTCGCTTTGCTTACGACTGCTACCGCCGCTTTATCCAGATGTATGGCGACGTTGTTATGGGCGTTCAGTCTCGCTCTGAGGCAGAGGGCGATCCTTTCCACGAAATTTTAGAAGAAGTTAAAAAAGAAGCCGGCGTTAAGCTTGACAACGAACTTAACGTTGATCAGCTAAAAGATCTTATTAAACGCTATCAGTCTTTAATTAAGTCTCGCACAGGCAAAGCATTCCCACAGGATGTTTATCAGCAGCTATGGGGCGCAGTTGGCGCAGTGTTCAGCTCTTGGATGAATGACAGAGCTATTATCTATCGCCAAAAATACAATATCCCTGCTGCTTGGGGCACTGCTGTTAATGTTCAGACTATGGTCTTTGGCAATAAGGGCGATACTTCTGCAACCGGCGTTGCGTTTACTCGTGACCCTGCAAACGGCGAAAATGTTTTCTATGGCGAATATCTAATTAACGCTCAGGGCGAAGACGTTGTTGCAGGTGTACGCACACCTCATAAGATTGCAATGCTTGCAAAAGAAATGCCTAAGGCGTTTAAAGAGCTTGAAGCAATCCGCCAGAAGCTTGAAAAGCATTTTAAAGACATGCAAGACTTCGAATTTACTATCGAAGACAACAAGCTATTTATGCTTCAGACAAGAAACGGCAAGCGCACAGGCCTAGCTGCAGTACGCATTGCTGTAGAAATGAATAAGCAAAAACTAATGGACGAAAAGACAGCTCTTAAGAAGATTCCTGCAGAGTCTATTTCCAGCTTGCTTGTTCCTGTTTTCGACACAGCTGCTGTTAAGAAGGCAAAGTGTGTTGCAAAGGGTTTGAATGCTGGTCCTGGTGCTGCAACTGGTAAGGTTGTATTTACAGCATCTAAGGCAGAGCTTGAAAATTCAAGAGGCATCAAAACAATTTTGTGCCGCGAAGAAACTTCTCCTGAAGACTTGCGTGGTATGATTGCTTCTGAAGGCATTTTGACATCTCGTGGCGGCGTAAGCTCTCACGCAGCTTTGGTTGCACGTCAGATGGGTAAGGTTTGCGTTTGCGGCGCTTCCGATATCCACGTTGATTATGCAAAGCGCCACATGACAGTTGGTAACACAGTAATCAAAGAAGGCGAAAGCATTTCTATTGATGGCACAACCGGCGAAATTTTTGTTGGCGAAATTGCTACAACAGACTCTGAAGTTATCAGAGTGCTAAATGGCAAACTTTCAAAAGACAAGAGCTACACTTACAGATTGTTTGAAACAGTTATGAAGTGGGCAGACAAATATCGCAAACTTGGCGTACGCACAAATGCAGACAGCCCAGATCAGGCAGCAATGGCTGTTAAATTTGGCGCTCAGGGCATTGGTCTTTGCCGTACAGAGCATATGTTCTTTGAGGGCGATAGAATCGACGCAATGCGCCAGATGATTTTGGCAACAGAAGCCGGCGAACGCAAAACTGCGCTTGCAAAACTTTTGCCATATCAGCGCAAAGACTTTGAAGGTATCTTCAGAGCAATGGAAGGCTTGCCTGTAACAGTTCGCTTGCTAGACCCACCATTACACGAATTCGTGCCACACGAAACATCTGCGCTAAATTCACTTGCAGAAAAAATGGGCTTGAGCCCAGAAATTGTTGCTTCACGTTGCAAAGACTTAAGCGAACAAAATCCAATGTTGGGCCATCGTGGTTGCCGCTTGGGCAATAGCTATCCTGAAAATACAGAAATGCAGGCACGTGCTATTTTCGAAGCAGTTGTAAATGTTATGAAGGGCAAAAAACCAGTTAAGGTTAACCCTGAAATCATGGTTCCGCTAGTAGGCTTTGCGCAAGAATTGAAGATTCAGGCAAAGATTATTCACGACGTGGCTGCTGAAGTAATGAAGAAGTCTGGCGTGAAATTCAAGTATATGGTTGGCACTATGATAGAAGTTCCAAGAGGCGCACTTACTGCAGATCAAATTGCAGAAACTGCTGACTTCTTCTCTTTCGGCACAAACGACCTAACACAAACAGGTTTGGGCATGAGCCGCGACGACTCTGGCTCCTTCCTACCTTGCTATAAAGAGCTTGATATTATTGGTCAAAACCCATTTGCATCTATCGACCAAGAAGGCGTTGGCCAGCTTGTAAAGATTGGTGTGGATAAAGGACGCTCTACTAAGAAAGACCTTAAGATTGGCATTTGCGGCGAACACGGCGGCGATCCAGATTCTATCAAATTCTTTAACCAGATTGGTTTGAATTACGTAAGCTGCTCTCCGCCACGCGTACCTGTAGCACGCCTTGCAGCAGCGCAGGCAGCTTTGTAATAATAAGTGCTTAACACAAAATAAATTTAGCTCTGTGTGAGAAATCACACAGAGCTTTTTTTGTGGGTGTAATCTTGCTTAAAACTATGCTGTTTGTAATTTTTTTGCTTTTATAAATCTGTTAAGAGTGACTCTGCATATTCTAAATTTCTTCATTATTGAAAGCTTTGTACTGCCCTCAGAAAGCATTTTTTTAATTTGCTCTTCTTTTCCATTTAGCTTAAAAAGCGTTTCTGCAGGCCTTTTAGGGCGCCCAAGCGAAAAACCTTCTGCACGTTTGCGTGCAAGCGCCTCTTTTGTTCTTTGAGAAATTAAATTGCGCTCAATTTCTGCGGAAAGTCCAAAAGCAAATGCAAGAACTTTTGAGTTGATGTTGTCGCCCAACTCATAATTTTCTTTTATAGAAATAATTTTAATTCCGGATTCTATGCAAAAATTTAACACCCCCATAATTTGCATTAGATTGCGCCCTAGCCTAGACAATTCCGAGAGTATTAGCGTATCATCTTTTCGCATTTTTTTAAGAAGCTTGCCAAGCTTTCTGTCTTCAATTTTTTTAGTTCCGCTAATTTTTTCTTCAATCCAATTATCTATTTGTATATTCTTTGATTTTGAGTACTTTTCTATCTCAAATTTTTGATTTTCTGTTGTTTGTTTGTCTGTACTGATTCTTATGTATGAATAAATCACTGTAAACTCCATTCTTTATTGTCTATTAAAGCTTGACTGATTTTATATTTTTGGGTTAATTTTTAACGGTCGTTTAGGGTGTTCAATCATAACGGCATTTTAATAAAATATCAAATCTTCTCTATTCATCGTTTAAATCAAGATTAAAAGCGTTATTGCTTCATACTAATTTAATCACACAATACGCCATTTTAAACGACCGTTATTTGATAACATAACGAGCCATTTTAAACGACCGTTAGAATATTCCCCAAAAACACGAGGATTAGAATTTTGTTTTAGCTATAAACCCGCATTTTCCAATTTTATTGGTGATGGGAGGGTTTATGTCGCTTAAGTACAAAGTTTTTTTGCTCAATTTAGACATATCCAAAGATAGGCTTGAGTATATGTCTGGGCAGTTTGCAAAACTTGGAATAGAGTTTGAAAGAATCTCAGCAGTTTACGGAAAAGATCTTACACCTGAAGAAATTTCAAAAAACTATAGCGAAACGCTAAATAAGAAATTCTTTGCAGTTCCCTTACACCTAGGCCAAATCGGCTGTTACATGGCACATGCTAAAGCTTGGCAAGAAATTGTTAATCAAGATTTAGATTTTGCGCTGGTCATTGAAGACGACTGCATACTCATGGATAATTTCAACGAAGGCTTGAAATATCTAAAAGATACTTTTGGCAAGTGGCAATACGTGCGTTTATTTACAAATGCTAAGCCTAAAAAAATCTTTTATACTAATTTTGAAAAAGATGGCTTTGCCCTTGTTGACTACGTAAGAACAACTGGTAGCGGTCAAGGCCAAGCACTAAGCAAATACGCTGCAGAAACTCTTCTTAAACGCACAGTACCCTTTGGCTGCCCTGTAGATACGCAAACACATTATGCGCATCTTTATGGCGTTGATGTTATGACGCTTAATCCACCCATTATCGATGTGAAAGGCGGGAAAACAAGTATTCTAAATACACAAATTGTAAAAGTGAAAAAACATAAAACTTTTGCAAGGCAAAGAGTAAATATAAAAAATTACCTAAGCAGAATTCGTTATCTGACAAAAAAATATGAAATTTTTAAAGCAATATTAGCCTTTCTTAAGCTACCGTTTTCTAGACCTGTACGCCATTATAAAATGAATTTGAACAAGGGAGTAAAATGAGTTCTTCCGATATTATTCCCGTTTATTTTTCATGCGACAATAATTACGTAGCGCAATTGTGTACTGTAATAAAATCTATCACAAGCAATACTAATTCGAATATTCATTTTATAATTTTACATTTAGAACTTTCGGGCGAATCAAAATATAACATAGAAAAAACGTCTGCAAATCATAGAGTTAGCTTTGTAGGTATTTCAAAATGGAATTCACATTTTGAGAATTTCTGCATGAAACAAAATCATATTTCAATAGCTGCTTGCTATAGATATTTAATTCCTATCTTAGATTTTGAATATAATAAAGGAATATATTTAGACTGCGATATTGTTGTATTAGATGACATTAAAGAACTTTATAATATTGACTTAAAAAATAACTATCTGGCAGGAACTGACGATTTTCTTAAGAAGAAGCATCTGCGATTAATTAGTGTCGACAGATATTTCAATTCTGGCGTGCTTCTTTTAAATCTCAAAAAATTAAAAGAAGACAATATAAGTTTTAAACTATTTGAAACAACTAAAGCATTAAAAGATAAGATAAAATACCTTGATCAAGATATACTCAATATTGTACTTAAAAATAGTGTATCATTTTTGCCAATAAGATGGGGGATTACTGCACCACCTTTTAGGAAAAAAATTAAATCAAATTTTCTAAGCCAAAAAGAAATTCTAGAAGCCGTTTATGATCCTGCAATTGTACATTTTACAGGTCCTGACAAACCTTGGACAATTCCGTATGGAATAACTGCACACCCTTGGGCGCCTGCATATTTTTATTATTTGAAGCAAACAACTTTTGCAAAAAACACCGAAGCAATTAAAGAAAAATTCAACGCAATCTCTCGCTTGCTTTGGTATTGGAAACGTCATCTTTTATTTTTTACACGTCCATTTTTTTACAAAATGAGATTATTGCACCTTTGCAACAAAAAGAAATATGAAAAATAGCAATACAGAACAAATAAACATTGTTTTAGCCCCAGATAACAATTATGCGCAACATGCGGCAGTTGTTATGGCGTCTGTGTTGATACACAATAAAGACAAAATTAATTTTTGGATTTTAGATGGCGGACTGACTGAAGAAAATAAAAGTAAACTTTCTAAATTTGTTAATTTAAAAAATTACAAAGTAAATTTTCTCGAAATAAATCCTGACGATTTCAAAGATTTCCCTGAATCAGGCTATATAACAAGGGCAATGTGGTATAGGTTAAAAATAGGAAGTCTTCTTCCTATTGAAGTAGAAAAGTGCCTTTATCTTGATTGCGACACAATTGTAAATTCAGATTTACGCAAACTATTTTCAATGCAAATGAATGAAAAATGTGCAGCTGCAAGCATTGATTGTGTCTATAATAAATTTGTTAAAAAGAACAAAAAATATTTCTCGAAAAATTACGAATATTTTAACAGCGGCGTCTTGCTTTTAAATTTAAAACAGTGGCGTAATCAGAAAATAGAAAATGAAATATTGGAATTTATAAAAAAAAATCCGCATACACTAAAGCTATTCGATCAAACGATTTTAAATATCATTTTGCAAAACAGAGTGTTAGATTTTGGAATAAGCTATAATTTTCAATTTACACCTAAATTTTTGGGGGAAACATCTTACTGGATAAGAAAAAAAGAATATACTGAAGCCGCAAAATCTCCCAAAATCATACATTTTGTGGGTGAGTTCAAACCTTGGGAAAAAGGTTATAACGCGCAAAATCCTAATTATAAATTATATTTTGAAGCTTTACGCTTAACAGAGTGGAAACTCACTAGAGAAAAAGAAATATTCATTTTAAAAGAATCTGACAAAGATAAATGCAAAATTTTTAGAACTTTATTAAAGAAAAACCTCAAGCGCAAACCTTGGTATATTTTTCGTAAACGTTTCTGGCAAAGAATTTTTCTATGAGTGAATCTTTAAACATAGTTCTATCGCCAGATAACAATTATGCACAGCATGCAGCAGTTGTTATGGCGTCTATTTGTGCAAATATAGGAGTACATAAACCTCATTTTTGGATATTAGATGCTGATCTTAGTGACGATAATAAAAGTAAGTTGCAAGATATAAAAGTACCTTGCAAATTTGAAGTGTCATTTCTTAAGATAGATAAAGAAAGATTCAAAAATTTCCCTCCGTGGACTTATATTTCAAAGGCAACTTGGTATAGACTTTGTGCGTGTAGTTTACTTCCTGATTCTGTAGAAAAGTTTTTGTACCTTGATTGCGACATAATTGTTTGCAAAAGCCTAGATGAATTATTTTCAATAGATTTAGATAATTTTCTTATAGCGGGTACTATTGACGTACTTTGGCAGAGATACTCTAAGAGAAATGGTTTTGATAAAAATTATCCCTATTTTAACGCTGGTGTTATAATGATAAACGCAAAACTTTGGCGTGAAGAAAATATCGAAGAAAAAATATTCAATTGGCTGCTTGAAGATGAATCTAGATTAAAATTGATGGATCAAACAGTACTAAACAAGTTTTTGCAAGACAGGTATTTGAGGTTTCACATTAAATATAATTTGCAATACAATCCTCCATTTTTGGGCGACACTTGCTACACACATAAAAAATATATTCAAGAATACTTAGAAGCCTACAATTCGCCTACTATTCTTCATTTTATGAGTATCTATAAGCCTTGGAAACCAGGTTTGGGCCAATTAAGCAGAAGGTGGGAACTATATTACAAATATTTAAAGTATACTCCTTGGGCTATGGATGAAAAAACAGAAATAGAATATTTTAAGCACTGTAATAAGCTTAAATACAAAATAGCCATAAGTGATTTTTGTATAAAACTTTGGCACAAACCTACACTAATTTTTCGAAAGCTTTTCTGGAATAGAATTAAATTAGAATTTAAAAGTAAAAATAAATGAATGACGAAATCAAAGTATCGGTAATAGTTCCCATACACAACACTGAACAATATTTGAAACGATGTTTAGAATCGTTAATAAATCAGAGTCTGCAAGAAATTGAAATTATTTTAATTGATGATGGCAGCACTGATAATTCCCTTAAGCTAATTAAATCTTATGCAGAAAAAGATAATAGAATAAAAATACTTACCCAAGCAAATAGTGGTGCAGCATCTGCCCGCAATGCAGGGCTATTCATTGCAAAAGGAGAATATGTAGGATTTGTAGATTCGGATGATTATATTGATTTAAGTTTTTATGAAAAACTATACAAAAAAGCAAAAGAAACAAATTCAGAAATTGTAAAGTGTAAAGGAAGGATGATTGAGCTAAGTGGCAAAACATCTTCTTTTGGAGTGCGCTTAGAAATGGTAAAAAAGAATAAGGCTTATCTGGCAAGATCTTTTACAACTTGTATTTATGATCGCAATTTTATGCGTAAAAACAAAATCATTTTCCCCACAGATATGTGTGTTGGTGAGGATGCTTTTCTTATTCTAAATGCTGTTTTAAAAACAGATAAAATTGAATTTATTGACGAAGAGCTCTACTATTACATAAGAAGAGAAAATTCTTTGGATTCAAAAGAATTAAATGACGAAAAAATAAAATCTATTTTAAAATTTATTAGCAATAGCATAGAATTAATATGCAACTCTGACTTGGATTCAGAAACCTTTAACATAATTTATACTGAAAAAATAAATCACCTTCTCCAAGACACATTTCATAAGACACAATCTTTGGAAATGCGCAGTTTGATTGTTAGATCTGTAATGAATTTTTGGAGGAAATGTAAGTTCAAAGAATTATACGCAAAAGAAAATCCTATTTATGTTAAATATTTTGAAAAACAAAATGCCTGCGGACTAATGTTTCTCTTGCTTAGAATGTCAAAAGGCACACAAGAAGATTATCTTCTGAACTTATTTGGAGTAATTCCCTTAATGAACGTTATATTTAAAGGACGTAAAACAGTTTTTAAATTATGGAATTTTTTGCCATTAATGATAATCAGTCAGAAGTCACGCAAGATTAGTTATAGATTTCTAGGTTTCATTCCAGTTTTGATTTATAAGGATAATCTTCAAAATTCCAGTAAAATTCAAATTGAGGAGAATAAGTAATGCCCATTTTTTTTGAAGAAAATGAGAATAATGTTGGTATTATGAACTTTGCAAGTTTTTCAATACATAACTATGGCGCTGTATTAGTTGGATATGCAATGGAACATGTTACTACAAAAATAGGTTACAAACCAAAAACAATTTATTTTATTCCAAAATATCTATTACCAGAAGCAACTGCAGAAAATGTATTTTCTAGCTTCAGAAAAAAATTTTTAAAATTAA
>JAVBSE010000086.1:0-9188 GCA_031547315.1 Opitutales bacterium | reverse complement strand
ACAAATTTACTGATAATTTCAGAACAGATTTTATTGGCGCTCTTGGCGGGAACTTGGGCAACGTAAACACTGAAGGCAGAATCAAATTTCTGGGCAGAATAGGCTTTAATATGCCCTATTCTTTTGACATGTCACGCATTGATGCAAACAGCAGCCAAGACATAGCTTGGGATGATTTTAGCGCAGCAAATTGGCATTTCTATTTTTATTATGGCGCAATTGCACGCTTTGTTGCTCAAGACATTACGCTTGATGGCAACACTTTTACAGACAGTCGCTCTGTAGATAAAAATTGGTTTGTTGGCGAACTTAACCTTGGCATCTCTGCCAGATACGAAAATTTTGAGCTGGGATTAAACGTAATATTGCGCTCTGAAGATTTCAAAACACAAAGGTATGGCGCACACGCTTTTTGGTCTGCAGTGCTTAAGTATTCCTTCTGATTTATTCAAAAAAAACTTGACCTAATTTGTCTAAAAAATTACAAATTAGGGCAAGAACAGTGAGTATTGTTCGGGGAGGAAATATGATAAATAGAAGAGAATTCTTAAGGAATATTGCAATAATTACTGGTGCCTCTGTTATAGGCCCAAGAGCATTTGCAAAAACTACAAGTCCTGATGCTGCTAAAAATGCGCTGCGTCTTGCTTACATAGGCACCGGCGGCAGAGCAAACGCAAACTTCAATGGCTTGTGCGAAAGGCATAAACAAATTTGCGTTGCTTTGTGCGATACTGATTCCGGCGATTGGGGTCTTGCGTCTTCTGCAAAAAAAGCGCCTGACGCTGCGATATTCAGGGACTATAGGCTTATGTTTGAAAAAATGGCAAATGATATCGACGCTGTTGTTATCAGTACGCCAGACCACTCTCACTACGCTGCGGCAATGTGCGCCATTAAATATGGCAAGCCTATCTACTTAGAAAAGCCTATGTGCCACACAATTTGGCAAATTAGAGATTTGTATAAGGCTGTGAAAGAAAAAAATACTCCTGCGCAGATGGGCAATCAAAGCCATTCTACCGAGGGTATCAGATTTTGCGCAGAATGGATTAAAGCGGGCGCAATCGGCACTGTAAAAGAAGTTGTGCTTTGGACTGACAGACCCCTTGGCAGAGGCGTTGCAGACTTTCCTAACAATATTTCGCAGTATCCAATCGCAAAAGCCCCGTGCCCTGCTACTATTGAGTGGGACTTATGGCAAAATGTAACAGAACCTCAAGAATTTTTTGGCCCCGAAGTTACAAATCAAAAATGGCGTGGCTGGTGGAAGTATGGAAGCGGCTCTCTTGGTGATATTGGCTGCCATATGCTAGATATTCCTGTTTATGCTTTGGGCTTGTCTTACCCTTCTAAGATTAAATCTACTGCAAAGGGCGTTACAGATATTTCTGTGGCAAGCCAAGAAAAAGTTGAGTACATGTTTGCAAAGTCTAATCAGGGCGTACCTGTTAAAGTAACTTGGTACAGCGGCTTTAAGTATCCTGACGACAATGGAAATTATCCCGAAGGCTACGATAAATCACTTCTTCCGCCACTTCCAAAAGAATACACAGTTGAAGGCAAAGGCTACAAACAGCTTTCTGATAACGGACAATTTATTATTGGCGACAAGGGTGTAATTTACTCTCCTGCTATGCACTTGGGCGGCCGCCCACTGCTTTTGCCTAAAGAACTTTGGGAAGATTTAAAGCGTGACCTGCCCAAAACAGAAGCTCGTATAAAACATGGCGACCACTACTTAAACTTCATTGAAGCAACAAGAGGCGAAGCTGAAATGAGTTCTGGTTTCGACTACGCTCATATTCTTACAGAAGTTGTGCAGCTGGGTAATCTTGCAAGCAGGACAGCAGGCACTGACATTATTTGGGATGCAAAAAAATTAGAGTGCATAGGCAATAAAAAAGCGACTGCTTTGGTGAATCCGCCTATGCGTAAAGGATGGTTTTAGGTTTAACAATTAAAATAGGAGATTTATGAAAAAAATATTGGCATTATTAGCTTGCTCACTTGGTCTTTCGCTTTTTGCGTCAGATAATCTTGTGGGAGAGTATGTTGGAACTATCAAGGCAGATAAGGGCAATTTCCGCTCAAATCCGCAAATCGCTTTTTTAGTTTTTAAAGAAGGCGACACTTACAAGGTCAGAATTTATCAAGACCTTTGGAAACGCGCAGTGCCCTATGAAAGTTTTGAACTCAAAGCGGAAAATGGCGCTCTGAAGTTTGAAAACAAAGGCCACTACAAATGGACTGCAGAAATTTCTAATAACAAAGTTGTTGGTAAATTAACTGATAAAGACAAAGAAGTTCCATTTGACGTGAAATTTTCTGTAGATAAGCTTGAGCGCAAATCTCCTACTTTGGGAATGCCTGCGCCAAAAAATGCAGTAGTGCTTTTTGATGGTAAAAATCTGGACGAATGGCGTGCAGCAAACAATATGGAAATGCCTTGGAAGATTATTAAAGAAGGCAAAGATGTATGCTTTGAAGTTGCAAAAAAAGAAGTCATTGAAAATAAAAATGGCAAAGAAGAAAAGCATATGAGAGGCAGCGACATTGTTTCCAAAAAGAAATTCAAAAACTTCAAGTTGCATATTGAATTTATGATTCCTGACGAAATGAATAAAACACTTGGTCAGCATCGTGCAAATTCCGGCGTATTTATGGGCAGATTTGAAGTGCAAATTCTAGACTCTTTTGGAGCAGATGGCTTATGGAATGAATGCGGCGCTCTTTACAAAGTTTTGCCTCCTCAAATTAATGCGTCATTGCCTCCTAATCAGTGGCAAACTTACGACATCAAGTACGAGGCTCCCAAATACAAAAATGGCAAGATGATAGAGTTCCCTGAAATTTCAGTTTCTCACAATGGAATGCAAATTCATAAAGAAATTAAACTTACAGAAGGCACTGAACATGAAGGCAGAAACAGAGATATCAGCCGCATGGGCGATGGACCTGTTGAGATTAAACTTCAAGACCACGGCAACCCTATTCGCTTTCGTAACATCTGGGTTGTAGAAGACGACAAAGACTAAAATCTTTTAAATACAAAAACAAAAAAAGAACTCCCAAAGAGTTCTTTTTTTTTGCAAAAATATAAACAAGATTTTGAAGCTAAAGTATATTTTCTGTTAAACCATAAACTGAAAATACAATACCAATTGCAACTAAGAATATTATGAGCACTGCAGAAACAAGCGCAACTACAGTTAAAGTAGTTGTGGCCATATTTATTTTTGATTCCAAAATTTCCATGCGCATTTTATAAATTTCATTAAAAGAATCTATTAAGCTTCCAGTGCGCTCGCCTACGCTAAGAATATCAATATCATCATCGTCTAATAGCGAATTTTTTTTGAAAGACAAAGCTATGGGAGCGCCGTCGTTTATTGCAATTTTACACTGCTGAAACCTAGCCCTTAGAGCTGTATTGTTTATTGTTTTTTCTGCCAGTCTAAAGACTTCTGTTGTGTTTACGCCTGAAGAAAAAAGCGTGGACATCAGGTTTGTGAATCTGGAAATATCTGTATTTTTTACAATTTCACCTATCATTGGCAATTTAAGCAAGATTTTATCTGTCTTTAATCTGCCGGATTCATAAGTGCGCCACTTATAAATTGAAATAGAAAACACAAAAATTAAAAGCAAAATAATTGGGCCATAATAAATTATAAAATCGCCAAGCCACATTAGTATTTTTACTGCCAAATTTACCTCTCCGCCAAGGTTTTGCATCATGCCTTCTATCATTGGCATTAGAAAAAATATAAAAAACAAAACAACCCCAAAAGCCATAGCACAAAGCAGCGAAGGATACGCCAAAGCTTTTATAACACTTGCACGCAAAGCTTTTTTGCCCTCTAAATACTGTATTATATTTCTAAAAACAGGAACATAATTTGCAGTGCTTTCACCCGCCTCAGACAAATGTATAATGCTGGGCTCAAAAAGTTTTGGATATGCCGACATTGCTGTTGCCAAACTTGCGCCCTCGCTAACGCTTTTATAAAGCTCTTTAGAAAGATTTTTCATATTTGGATTAAGCGAACGCCCTGCCAAGCTTTTAAGTGCGTCGCCCATGGGCATTCCGCCTTGGCAAAGCTGCAAAAGTTTTTTTATAAACGCCAAAACTAATTCATCGCCGCCTTTAATTTTTACTACTTCGCCTGCATTTATTTTTGCAGATGAGGATGCTGCCTGCGCCAAAGATTTTAGCTCTAAAACACGCAAACCTCTTGAGGCAAGCTTTGCTGCCGCAATTTTTCTGTCTGGCGCAGATATAGTTGACCTATCTATTTTGCCACTTGAATCTGCCGCTTTGTACTGAAATTCTGCCATAAAATTATTTGCCGTTTTCTTCTGCCAAACTTGCGTAGTGCATTATTTCTTCAAGCCCTGTTGAGCCTCTTTTAAAGAGTTCCCAGCCGCAGCGTTGCAAAGTGCGCATTCCTTTTGAGAGCGCAATTTTTCTGATTTCGCTGGCTGTTTTTCTTGCTAAAATTGCCTCATGAATTTCGTCGGTTGCAAGCAAGACTTCAAAAATACCAAGGCGTCCATAATAGCCCAAACCCCTGCAACGCTGACAACCGCAAGGCTTGCAAGTTTCAGATGTATACTGAATTTCTGAGGCGTCAATATTTAGCGTCATTAAGCAAGAAGCCAAATACGCCAATTCAAAATCTGCAGGTTTTTTGCAAGTGCAAAGTTTTCTGACAAGCCTTTGCGCCAAAATCATTTCAACACTTGAAGCAATTAAGAAAGGCTCAATATCCATATCTATTAGGCGTGTCAGCGCACCTGCAGAATCGTTCGTATGCAGCGTACTTAAAACCAAATGTCCTGTTAAAGACGCCCTTATGGCAATGTCGGCAGTTTCTCTGTCTCTGATTTCGCCAACCATAATGATGTCTGGGTCTTGGCGCAAAACTGAGCGCAAGACAGAAGAAAACGTCAGACCAATTTCAGAATGTACCTGTGTTTGATTAACGCCCTCAACCTCATACTCAATTGGGTCTTCCACAGTAATAATTCTAATTTCAGGCGTGCGAACTTTTCTTATAAACGCAGTAAGCGTTGTAGATTTACCTGAACCTGTAGGCCCTGTAACCAAAATAATGCCATGGGGCCTTGCAAGAGGTTTTTCAATTTTCTCAATATCATCAGGCAAAAATCCCAAATCAGAAATGGAAATTGGCTGGGATTTTTTTGTTAAAAGACGCATAGAAATGCTTTCGCCATACATAGTTGGCAAAGATGAAATACGTATGTCTATGTCTTCTCCGCTTTTTAAAGTAAAGCCAATGCGCCCATCCTGAGGCCTGCGTTTTTCAGAAATATTCAGCTTTGCCATAATTTTTATTCTGGAAATTATGGCGTCTTTAAATTTAAGTAAATTATCCGGAACACGCACCGGCACAAGGTTGCCGTCTATTCTGTATCTGATGTTCAAAGAATCTCTTTGAGGCTCAATATGAATGTCTGTGGCTCTGTCTGTCATTGCCCTAGTTACAATTTCATTCACAA
Source organism: Opitutales bacterium (assembly GCA_031547315.1). Classification (GTDB taxonomy): domain Bacteria; phylum Verrucomicrobiota; class Verrucomicrobiia; order Opitutales; family Intestinicryptomonadaceae; genus Intestinicryptomonas. The sequence goes on along the minus strand of JAVBSE010000086.1, from coordinate 3,662 downwards.
ATTTAATGATTGCGGCATTTTCATCTTCTTCAACTTCGCCATCAGATTCTGCGGCAAATGCAGACAAATCTTTTTCAGAAAGGCTGCCTGCACCCACGCCAAAATCTTCTGCCATTTTTTCAGAAAGGCTCACGCTTGGCGCAATTTTCCATTTAGGGAATTTTCCTGTTAAAGAAAAAATCCACTTATTCATATCTTCATTAGGAGGCCACGGCGTAAGCAAAAGAATCTCTGAATCGCTTTCTTGCATAGGAAAGCAAGCGTATTCAGATATTATTTTTAAAGACAGGCTTGTGCGTATTTTTTCTAAACCACTAAAGTCTTCAAAATAATCTAAGCCTGAAAGCAGCGCAATTTCTTTTGCGACTTGCGTTTCAAGCTTGCCTGTTTTTTCCATCACAAGCTGCGCTTTTCTTGAGCGTTCAGAAAGTTCAAGATTTTCCAAAAATTCGGCATCTGCTTCTGAATTTAGTTTTTCAAGCATCTTAAGTGTAAATTCTTTTTCGTTTTCTAGCATTGCAAATTACTTTCTTTTTTACTTTGCAGCAGCAGGTTTTTCAGGAACTTTAATGCTTCTTTCAATAGCCTCAATTTGGCGGCGCTCGTCCCTGTTAAGAGCCCTATTTTGAGACTTTGCTACCGCATTGATTGCATTTGCCTCATTTATCTGCGCCTCTGTTGCGTGCTTCCAAAGCTCTGCCCTTTCTGCAGGGTTTCTTGGTCTAGACTGATTTGGAATTATGCCATCGTTAAGCGTTGCTTTTTGAACAGAAAATGAAGCTCTGTCTGTCATTTTAAGCTCAAAAGTTTTACTCGCAATCAAAGCTTTAACAGACATATTGTCTTCATCAAAAGAAATAATTTTGCACTGGAAAATTTCGCAATCTTCATTGAGCGCAAGCCAAACAGATTTTTGTTCTTTATTTACAACGCTAAAGCGCCACTGCCCGTCAATAAAAACCGCAGACTTAAAAGAAATCCCTGCAACCTCTGAAATAGAAGCATTTTGAGTTGTGCCAAAAGGATTTTTTTCTACCAAAGAATTAAATAAAATATCTTCTGCAGAAAGCACAGGCTCTGCATCTTCTGCATAAATTGCAAAAGCACTTAAGGCTGTTAAAACTGTAAGAAAAGATTTTTTCATACTGCTAGTCCTTATTTTCTGCTGGGTTTTCTGGGGCAGATTTTTCAGAATTTTGCGCAGATTTTTCTGCCTCTATTTTTGCTTTTTCTTTATCTTCTTTTTCTTTGGCACGCTTTGCTTCTATGTCTTTTGTAGAACCTTCTTTTACAATTTTTTCTTGCATTATAAAGGCTGCGGGGTCTTCTAATATTTTGTTGTATAGCCTGTTAGATTCAAATTCTTCTTTATTTGCTTCCATTTCTTTGTCGCTATAAAAGCGCCCTCTCGACAAGAAGTTTTCTATCTCACGCTTAACTGTTGAATCTTCCATCATTGCGTCTGAAATTGTGTCTGCAACATTTTGGCTCATGATTATACGAGGGCGCACAAACATAATTAGGTCTCGTCTTTTTTCTGTTGCCTTGCTTGGCCTAAAAAGTTGGCCAATTAAAGGAATATCGCTTAAAAGCCAAACACCGCCATCTGTTTCTGCAATATCTGTTTGCTGAAGGCCGCCAAGCACTATCACCTCATTATTTTTTACGCTGATAATACTTTTTGCCATGCGCTGGCTTACCACTGGAGAAGGATTTGAGTCTATTATTGTATATCTGCTTATTGAATTTACTTTCTGAGTAATTTCAATGCGCACAACTTGGTCTGTGCCAACAAAAGGCTTAACCTTTAAGTTAATACCCACGTCCATATAGTCTATAGTACTTCTTGTTGCAGTAGGATTTGCAGTGTCTGTAATTGCAGAAGTAATGTAAGGATGCTGCTCTTCAATACTTATTTCTGCATCTTGCCCATGCGTTGTAACTATCATAGGACAAGATAAGATTTTCACATTTGAATTTTGGCGCGCCAAGTCGAATGACGCAATAAACTGATTCTCGCTTATACCAAAACTGAAAGCAGGATTTGAAGCATCCTCTACCCTGTCTGTATTTGTTTTTGCAGAAAACAAGCCTTCGCCGCCAATAGTCTGCCCATCTGCAACCAAAGGCAGCCCCTACGAAAGCCCCAACGAACTTAAACCGGAAACCGGCCCATCAGACAATGTAACTTCTGTAATAATTACGTCTATTTTTACTTGGTCCATAGGCACATCCAGCCTATCTACGATTTTGCGAAGCTGGGCTATATCTGCAGCAGTTCCATAAACCACAACAGAAGAACTTGCCGCATGCGAAACAACATTCACATACTCGCTAAATTCCAAACCTGTTGCACCAGAAGAAGCGCTTGCGCCGCTAACATCAATATCTACATTTGCATTTCTGTTTGCAGTGCGTATTGCATTTGCCTTAACTGCTGCGTCTCTGGCTGCGGCAGATGCAGATTCTCTTTTATTTTTTGCGCTTTGCGCCAACTGCTGACGCTGTTTTGTAATAATATTATTTAAGACAGATTCTATTTCTTGAGCTGTGCAGTGGCGTATTAAAAACACTTCATTCTTCAAAAGCGGCTCTGCTTCAACATCCAAGCCTTCAATGAATTTTTTTATCTGCGCAATGTTTCCTTTTTGAGTAATTACAATCAGCTGATTTGTTCTGGAATCTACGTCGAACACAGTTTTGTCAAAATACTTTCGCATAATATCGCTATTCATATTGTTGAGTTTTTCTCTGATGTCACTTGCGCTTACTTTTTTAATTTGTATAAATTCAATGACCTCGCTTAGCGCAACTTCTTTGTCCAGATACTTTATTAAAGTATCCACACGCTGCAAATTTATAAGCGTATCTGTAATGAGCATTGCATTGCTTCTTGGGAAAATTTCTGTTGCCGAAGTTCCGTCCATGCTAAGCAAATTTTTAATTTTTCCCTGCAAAGAACTTACCTCTATATACTCAAGCTCAAAAAGTTTTGTGTAAAAAGCTTGGCTTGGAGGCAACTTAGAAATGTCGCCAAAAATAAACTGAGGGCTTTGTCTGTTTACGCCAACTATGGGCGTTGCCCTGTTAAATTTTTCGTCCATAGGCACAATGGCAATTCCATTTAACGAAAGCAAAGAACTAATTGCATTTATTGCATCTTCCCTTGTCATTTTACGCTTAGAAACAAAGTTGAGTTTAACAATAGGCAAGCCTTGTCCCAAAAGAATGCTCTTGCCCATCAAAACTTCCAAGGTTTGAATAACTTGCGCAGGCGCTTCATCTACAAAGTAAAACGGACCCTGATTTGCCTCTTCTTTTACCTGCGCTGTTTCAGCTTCATTCAAGCGCTTGATATGAGAATTTTCCGGCATATTTGCAGGCGCTTTCATGCTTACAATATTTCCGTCCTCGCTCTGTTTAACAATTGTTTTGCCAGACTTGCCAGCGCTTTGCGCATCTAAAGGCTTTCCATCAGGGCCCAGCTGAGGCTGCGCAGGAGGCTGCTTGTTGGCTTCAGGCCCCGGCCTATTTTGCTGCTGCGGGTGGTCCGGCGGATTAGAGTCGTAATCCGGCGCAAGATAAATGTGCTCATAATTCCCAGCAGAATCTCTTATGCCAATAGAAACAGAACCATCTGTACGCACATCAGTATAGCCATT
>JAVBSE010000194.1:0-4852 GCA_031547315.1 Opitutales bacterium | reverse complement strand
AGCTGATTCCAAGATAGTCAAAAACCATGACGAGCGACATTGCCTTAACAGTTTCCGGACTTACAGGTCCACAGAACGCAGGCACTTGCGGCTTGCCATTTCTTAGCTCTGAGGCGCCTTGCAAATAGTTTGCACGCCATGTGGTATTTTCTGTTTGATAACCAAGCTGTTCAAGCGCATCGGCTTCAAGATTTTTTGCTTCTTGGTTATTTGGATTTGCAAAAACCACATAGTTCATAACTTCTGCAACCCAGCGATAATTACCTGCTTCAAAGTCTTTTTTAGCCCTTGCCATAACAGTTTCTGCGCCACCCATGTATTCTAACATTTTTAGCGAGGCGGATTCTATTGGCAATTTATGAAGGTCGGCAGGATTACTTGAATAGTAACCAAGATACCTATTATAGATTGCCCTTGCGTTATGATTTACAGAGCCATAGTAGCCCCTGTTAAACCACATTAAATCTAAAGACTTAGGAAGCTTTACCATGTCGCCAATTTCGTCCATAGTATAACCCTTGTTTGCAAGGTTTAAAGCTTGGTCGTGAATATATTTAATTTGGTCGCGCTGGCCTTTGATTAGCCTTTGTACGCTTTCTTTGCCCCAAGATGGCCACTGGTGCTGAGCTATCAAAATTTCGGCATCAGGAAAAAGCTCTAAAGTTTCGTTAAGAGTCTTCCACCAAACTTTTGCGTCTCTTACCTGAGCGCCACGCAAGGTATAGATATTATGAATATTATGAGTTGCATCTTCTGCAGATGACAAAATCTTAAACTGCGGAAAATAAATTAAGAATTCTGCAGGAGCCTCTGTACCCGGCGCCATCTGGAAAACCATTTCAATTCCGTCTATTTTGCGTGTTTCGCCAGTCTTTTTAACTATGTCGTTTGGCGCAATTAAACCAATTGTACCAACACCCAAATTTTTACCAAGACCTGCGTCTACCTGCCCCTTAGGACCAATCTGCAAAAACGACCCATAAGCAAACATCACACGTCTGGAAAGAGCATTGCCTGCATAAACGTTCTCGCTGACAGCCTCTTCCAAAAAGTGTTCCGGCGCCAATACTTTAACTTTGCCAGACTTTGCGTCTGCTTCAGAAATCACACCTTTAACGCCGCCGTAGTGGTCGGTATGAGAGTGAGTGTAGATAACTGCCACTACCGGATTTTCATTGCCGGAAAATTTTCTATAAAGTTCTAAACCAGCCTTTGAAGTTTCTGCGCAGGTAAGCGGGTCCATAATAATAATGCCTGTTTCGCCTTCAATGATATTCATGTTGGCTAGGTCAAAACCTCTTACCTGATAAAATTTATCGGCAACCTTAAAAAGCCCATGATTCATATTTACCTGAGCCTGACGCCACATACTTGGGTTCACAGAGTCCGGTGAAGGAAGGCCCTCTTTAATAAAACTCCATCTGTTGATGTCGAATGTAACAAACTTTCCACTTTCGTGCATTATAGGTTTGTCGAAGGATGCAACAAGGCCTTTTGAGGCATCTGCGAAATCTTGCTTGTCTGCAAAATTGAGTTCTTCAAGAACTGCTTTATTTGCTTTTTTTGTAGATTCAGTTGCTTCTTTAGGAGCAATTGCGCCAAAAGACATCGCCGCCGACATAAACAAAACAGAAATAAACGTAAGACGATTTTTTGTATTCATATTCTTTAGTATTTAAAAATTTTTAAAAAACTATTTTTGTATAATCGACTGTTTAAAAAAAATATTAAGTATCAAATACCCAAAGCGCAAACTTACAAAATGCAAAGAAATACAATTAGAGCATTTTTTCATAAAATGTTTTACCTTTTCTGTAAATTTGTAATGATGATTTGTTTTTATGAGCCTAATTTCCTTAAACGAAGTTTCACTGCGCTATGGGGCAAATGTCCTGCTTAGCGGCGCAAGTCTGTTTGTACAAGAAAACGACAGACTTGCCATAATAGGCAGAAATGGCTGCGGAAAATCTAGCCTGCTTAAAATTATTGCAGGCTTAAACCCTCCTGACAGCGGGCTTGTAGAGCGTTCTAAGGGCTTAAAAACTGCGTATATGCCGCAAGAAGTTCCTACAAATTTAAAGGGAACTGTTTATGAAAATATTGCATCCGGCTTAGGAGAATCCGGCGCAATGCTCGCAAAATATCATCAGCTTTTACCGCAAATAGAAGCAGCCCATGATGAAGAAACACAAAATAAGTTCGACGAAATTGTACACAAGCTTAACGAACTGGACGCTTGGGATCTAGAAAGAAAAATTGCAGAAACCATAGACCGCCTTAAGCTTAGCCCATCTGTGCTTGTAGAAACGCTTTCTGCAGGGCTTAAGCGCAGAGTTCTCTTGGGCAAAGAGCTTGCTCAAGACCCGGATATTTTAATACTGGATGAACCTACAAATCATTTAGATATTGATTCTGTTTTGTGGCTTGAAAAATTTTTAAAAGACTCGCAAAAAACTTTGATTTTTGTGTCTCACGACAGAACATTTCTGCAAAATCTTTCAACAAGAGTTGCCGAAGTAGACAGAGGCAGAATAATATCTTTTGACTGCGACTTTAAAACTTTTGTAAACAGGCGTGAAGACCTCTTGCGTGCGGAAGAACAAAATAATGCAATTTTCGACAAAAAACTTGCCGAAGAAGAAGCTTGGCTGCGTCAAGGCGTAAAAGCAAGGCGCACCCGCAACGAAGGCCGTGTCAAAGAACTTCTTAAGCTGCGCAAAATAAGAAGCGCTCGCCGCAGCAGAAATGGCAATGTAAACTTACAAGTTCAAGAAGCAGAAAATAGCGGACAAAAAGTTATGGACGTAAAAAATTTGTGCGTTTCATACTCTGGCAAAGCCATCATCAAAGATTTTTCCACAACAATTTTTGCTGGCGATAAAATTGGAATTATCGGACGTAACGGCGTTGGCAAAACTACTCTTTTAAATGCCCTGCTTGGCAAAATAAAAATAGACTCCGGCGAAGTTAATTTTGGCACAAGGCTGCAAATAGTTTACTTTGACCAATTGCGCCGCACGCTAGACCCTAAAATGCGCCTCTTCGACTTTCTTGGCGAGGGTTCTGACTTTGTTCGCATAAATGGGCAAAATCAAAACATAATGGGCTATCTGCAAAATTTTCTCTTTGAGCCTGAACAAATTATGGGGGAAATTGCAATGCTATCCGGCGGAGAAAAAAACAGACTCTTGCTTGCAAAACTTTTCACAAACCCTGCAAATGTTATGGTCTTAGACGAGCCCACTAACGACCTAGACATTGAAACGCTGGATATTTTAGAATCTGCGCTTGTAGATTTTAAAGGCACAATACTTTTAGTATCTCACGACAGAAGCTTTCTAAACAACATTGTTACAGGGCTTTTCTGCTTTGAAGACAATGGAAATATCATAGAACTTGTCGGCGGCTATGACGACTGGGAAAGCTATAAAGAAAAACAGGCAAAACTTGAAGCAATTTATAATCCTGCGCTTGAAAAAATAAAAAAGAATCCTGCGCCAAAGCGAGAAAAATTCACAAATAAAGAGCGTGAAGAACTGGAAAAACTTCCGCAAAAAATTGCAGAAATTGAAAAAGAAATTGGCAACTTAAGCGCAAAACTTCAAGACGTGGATTTCATCATAAAAAGCCCAAATGAAATACCCTCAATCCAAGCCCGAATCTCTGAACTGGAAAAAGAAGACGAAATTCTTTTTGAACGCTGGTCGCAGCTTGAAGAAAGAAAAAACAATTTAGAATAATGCCGCATAATGTTGGCAAAAAAATAGGTAACCACATCTCAAAATCTCTCTATGAATAGCTGCAACACACCCAACGAAGTCTGCCAAAAATTTGCTTCCGTAAGTTCACAAAAAGCTGCTTTAGATATCCCCAGATTTGCACTGGCGGCAATATTAGGCGGGGCATTCATTGCGCTTGGCGGACTGCTTACAGTTGTTGTTGTAGGCAACTGTGCGGGGCTGCTTGCAGGCAATTTGGGGCTTGCAAAATTTCTTGCTGGGGCACTTTTCCCTGTTGGGCTAATGATGGTTTCTATTACAGGCGCAGATTTATTTACAAGCAACTGCGCAGGAATTGCGCTTTCCGGTTTTCAGAAAGAGTCAAAGTGGCGTACGCTGATAAAGTTTCTGATACTTTCATACGTTTTCAATTTTTTTGGCACACAAATTATCGCATATTTTTTCACAGTAAAAAGCGGTGTACTTTCAGCTGAGGCAACTGAATACCTCTTTAAACTTGCAGGCGGCAAAATGAATTTGGATTTTCAAACTGCCTTAATAAAAGGAATTGCGGCAAACTGGCTTGTATGCTTAGGAACATTTATGGGTTACGCAGCAAAAGACGTGGCAGGTAAATGCCTTGGCATTTGGATTCCTGTTATGATTTTTGTTACACTTGGCTACGAGCACTCAATAGCCAATATGTTTTTTATTCCCACTGCAATCTATGCAGGGGCAGACATTTCTTGGACCTCATTTGCCTTGTATAATTTAGTTCCTGCGACCATAGGTAATTTAATAGGCGGCTTCTTATTTGTTGGCTGCATTTATAATTTTTGTTTTCTTTCAAAAAAGAAAAATTAAAAGATCAAGAGATAGCTTGCAGTATTGGGCATTGTAAAAATATTCGCCCATTAATAAGATTATCCAAACTTATTAGTTCACAAGTTCCCATCCTGTGCAGCATAAAACCTAATTACCACTCATTATGGTATCGACCCGAGATTTGCTTGTTCGATATTCCCTTTAAGTGAGTCGCTGCAATTCGAGCTCGATAATTTTCAGAAGACTGCTTCCGAGATTTAAGCCCCTCAATTTGTTCTCGAAAAACACTTCCGCAATGAGGACACCTG
>JAVBSE010000052.1:0-3235 GCA_031547315.1 Opitutales bacterium | reverse complement strand
ACAACCATATAGGAGACTGGGGGACAAATTTCGGAATATTAATCTACGGAATAAAGTCTGAAAATTTTGACCTTGATAAGAAGTCGGAAAACCCGCTTGAAGATATTGAGCGCCTTTACAAATTAGGCAGCGCAAAATCTAAAGAAAGCCCGCAGGCTGCTGATGAAGCCAGAAACGAACTTGTAAAACTTCAAAACGGAGATGAAGAAAACACTGCGCTTTGGCACGAAATTGTAAAAATCAGCCAAATTGCTTTTGATAAAATGTACGCCAGAATGGGCGTTACAACTGATGTCACTTTGGGCGAATCTTTTTACAGAGACAAAGTTGAGCGCATTTATAAAGAGCTTACTGAAACAGGCTTAGCAGAAGAAGACCAAGGCGCACTTGTTGTTTTCTTTAAAGATATTGAGCGTTTCAAAGAGCAGCCATTTATTATTCGCAAAAAAGATGGCGCATCAAACTATGCCTCGACCGACCTTGCAACTATACTTTACAGGGTGGAACATTTTAATGCTCAGGAAATTGTCTATGTTACAGATGGCCGCCAGCAAGACCATTTTCAGCAGCTTTTTATCACGTCAAAAAAATGGTTTGATGCAAAAAATTACAAGCTTCCTGAACTAAAGCACGTTTGGTTCGGCACAATTTTGGGAGAAGACGGCAAGGCCATTAAAACCAAAAGCGGAGAGCCTATTCGCCTTAAAACTTTATTAGATGAAGCTGCTGCAAGGGCTATGTGCATTATTAAAGAAAAGTCTCCTGATATGCCCGAACAAGAGGCTGCCGAAATTGCAGAGCGTGTTGGCGTTGCGGCTCTGCGCTATGCAGACCTTTGTCAAAACAGAACAGGCGACTACGTATTTTCTTGGGATAAAATGTTAGCTTTTGATGGCAATACTGCGCCCTATTTAATGTATGCAGTTGCAAGAATATACTCTATTTTCAGAAAATCTGAAATAGATTTGCAAAGTAATTTTGAAGCTGACGCCAGTCTTTTAGATACTCCGCAAGAAATAGATTTAGCCCGCAAACTAATTGCGCTTCCTAATGTTTTTGACCTCACGCTTGCAGATTTGCGCCCTCACTTTTTGTGCACATATTTATATGAATTAGCTGGAATGTTCTCTTCTTTTTACAACGCAAACAAAGTAATAGTTGAAGACAAAGCCACAATGGCAAAGCGCCTTACGCTTTGCGCAAGAACGCTTGAATTTTTAGAAACAGGTTTGCGCCTCCTTGCAATTGAGCCTTTGCAAAAAATGTAAATTAATGAAAAAAATATTCATCTTCTGCATTTGTTTATTTCTATTTTCTTATTCTTTTGCAGAGTTTGATGTATATTATAATGCAAAGGTTTACACTGCGGAAAAAGATGCTCCAAGTGCAAGCGCTTTTGTTGTTAAAGATGGAAAATTTATTTACGTTGGAAATGATGCAGAAGCGCTGAAGTTTGGTGTGGGCAAAAACCTTGAAGGCAAAAGAGTTTTACCGGGATTTATAGATTCGCATTGCCATCCTGTTTTTGTTGCGGCAGGCGAAGCTTTTGGCAAAATCAGTATACCAAATAGCTTAACGCTTGAAGAAACTATTGAACTTATAAAAAATAAGACATCAGAAGAGCCTTTTAAATCTTCTAAAATAATTACAGGCATGGGTTTTGGGCTTAAGTGCGGAACGCCTACTGCTCAAGATTTAGACAAGGCTGTGGCAGACAAAGCTGCCGCAATTTTTAGTGAAGATGGCCATGCTTTATTGCTAAATACAAAAGCTATGCAGCTTTTAAATATTTCAAAAGACACTAAAGATCCTATGCCCGGCGCAAGTTATTATCTGCGCGATAAAGAAGGAAAGCCTACAGGTTTTGTAATAGAAACAGTGGCTGAATTTGATCTGCTTAAAAAGCTGAAAATTTATTCAAAAAACGACATTAAAGAAGGACTACCTGTAATACAAAAAATATTTTCCAGCAATGGAATTACAAGTGTCTTTGAAGCAGGGTTTCTTTTTATTCCTGAAAAAACTGCCTTGGAAGCGCTGCAAGATTTAGAAAAAGAAAATAAGCTTACAATGCGCTATTTTACTAGCTATTACTACTTAGGACCATCGTCTGAGAGCCCTGAAAACGCAATAGCTGAAATGAAAGCTAATAAAGCTAAATTTACCTCAGACTTAATAAAAGCAGATACGCTAAAAATGTTTGGAGATGGTACAGTTGAAGTTCAATCTGCCTGGATGCAAGAAGATTATCTTCTGCCATTAAAAGGCAGAGGCGCTCCTACTATTTTATTTAAAGATATGTTGGATGCCGGCAAACTTGCTGCTGAAAATGATTTTAATATTCACAACCACGCAATTGGCGATGCTGCAGTTAGTGAGGCGTTAAATTTTCATAAGAAACTTGGCAAAATTAATGGCACAAAAACAATTTGCCATGTGCAAATAATCCCATCTGACGGAGTTGAAAGCTTTGCTAAAGGCGATAGTTTTTATCAGAGCACGCCTTTATGGCTTTTGGCTGACGAAGAGTTTACTCTTAAAGTTTTGGGCAAAGAACGCTACCTCTTACAAGGTCATTATGCCTCGCTTATTAAGGCGGGCGTCACACTTACTTTTGGAAGCGATTTTCCCGCTTCTAACGAAGCTGTGGGTGTGAACCCTTTTTTAAATATTTGGGTTGCTGTAATCAGAAAAAACAGCAATTTAATTATGCCTCCAAGTTCGGAAGCAATAAGCGTTAAAGACTGCATTGACGCTTACACAATAAATGGCGCAAAACAACTTGGGGCAGAAAATAGTATTGGAAGCATAGCAAAAGGAAAAAGTGCAGACTTTATTATTTGTGATAAAGATCCATTTGCAGTCGATGCCGAAAATATCAAAGATATAAAAGTTGAACGTACATATTTTAGAGGCGAATTAGTGTACGATAAAAATACTTTTAAAACTGCGGAATAATTTCAGACTAAAAAACTTAAAGCTTTTCTTGACCTTTGCTTTGGCCTTAATACACTCCTCTTTTCAAATGAGTATTAGCACTAAAACAGGTGATAATGGAATGACATCTTTAGTCTTTGGCGAAAGAGTTTCCAAATCTAGTATTAGAGTCTGCTCTTACGGCACAATAGATGAATTTTCATCAATATTGGGGCTAGCAAGAGCACATAGCGCAGATGCATTTCCCAGCCTGTCTGCAGAAATTTACGAAATTCAGCAGACCTTAGTTTTTTTAATG
>JAVBSE010000211.1:0-6276 GCA_031547315.1 Opitutales bacterium | reverse complement strand
CTCTGCATTGCAGAGCTTTTTTTGTGCATTATAGATAGCTTATAATTAAGCACAGACAAAGCAGGTGTAAACAGATGATATTTAAAAATTAAGAAGAAGATTATCTAAATCTTAAAGTTCTAATATGCAGAAACGCACTTGTTCGCCAAAAACATTCGTTAAAATTATTGGGAACCTAAAAGTGCAATCTTAAGTTGTTCTCTTGCGCGTGAAAGGCGGCTTTTTACTGTACCAACAGTAATTCCCAATTCGTTTGCTATTTCTTCGTAAGACATTCCGTCTTGCGTGCGCATAATTAAAACTTTGGAATGTTTTTCATCAAGCGTATTTAGCGCTTTAGGAAGAAGGTCTGAAAACTCGCTGGTCAATGCGTTTTCAGAGGGAATAGGGTTGTCGCAAACAATTTGATCTGCAAAAGTAAGATCTGAGTCTTCAGAAATTTTTGCGTCTATAGACATAGACTCGGCACGCTTTCTGCGCCACCAATACCAAAATCTGTTTCTTGCCAAATTAGTTACAATTCTGTGTAGCCAAGTTGCTGAAGAGCATTCGCCTCTGAATGCTTCCATACCGGATTTTGCTCTTATAAAAGTGTCTTGGGTAATTTCTTCTGCGTCTTCTTTGTTTTTTAGAAGTGCGAAGGCCCTTGCAAAAACCTTGTCCCAATTGTCATTGATAAAGTCAATAAAAGCGGCGTCTTCACCATTTTTTATTCGCGTGATGATTTCTTCAATTTCAACTTGATTCCTAGAAGTTGACATAGGTTCTTAGTGTTTAAAATAGGATACGTGTGAAAATATCATTTAAAATATAGGAGTTTTGCAAATTAATTGTTGAACACCAGCAAAAAATAAGCATAATGGTCCTATAAAAAAAGGATAGTCTAATGTCTTTATTCCGAAATTCAAAAAAAGTAAAGCCCCAAATTGCCATAGCAGATTGCATTAATGCAAAAATATCTGAATTCACAAGTTCTGCAGTAGAATTTGATGAAAATATGGACATAAATTCGCCCTTGGCTTCAGTTTTGTCTATAAAATTAATGAAAAATGGAGCTCTGCGCATAGTTCCTGCCGAAAATTTTATTGGTAAAGCTGTTGTAAATTCAGTTCCTTTGAATGAGGCTTTAGAGCTTGCGTCTGCAAATACTTTGCAGGTTGGGGGGCGTTTATTTATTATTTTTTGCGGCGCAAACGCTTTTTCTGACGCTCGTAAGTTAGATTTTTCTAAGTGGATGATTTTCAACTCTGAATCCGGCATGGTAGAAGATGAAGTTGAGTATTCTAAGATAAGTTCTTCTGTCGCAAAACGTGGACTTACAGGAAAGGGTTTGGCGCTTTGTCCTAAGGGAACTTTTATTGGATTTTTGTATGATCAGCTTTTTGAAGAAAAATCAGACGAAATTCCGTCTATGTTAGAAACCACAGAGGGCTCTATCACTTGCCCTATGTGCTGGCTAAAGTTTGATATTGGCGACGCTTTTAATATTGCAGCCCACGAATCTTTAAGAGGCGATCCTGTTTTGGGAAGCGAAGAAATGTTGCGCTTTTTGCCAACGTCTTTTGACTCTGAAGGCATAGCCTTAGACCCTGCAGGCATGCCTGCTCACGACTTGGCTTGTCCGCATTGCCGCAAGCGTTTGCCCCCCGGTTATTTAGATTTAACAAGGCACATATTTTCTATTGTGGGTGCGCCCAGCTCTGGCAAATCTTACTATTTAAGCGTACTTATAAAAGAGCTTCAAGTAGCCCTTTATAAGCATTATGGAGTCACGTTTAAAGACTTGGACCCAACAGGCAATATTTTGCTTACGCAGATGAAAAGCAGGCTTTTTTCTGCAGAGCGTCCTGAAGATGCGATTTTAGCAAAGACTGCTTTAGAGGGGGCAATGTATGAACGTTATCCTCGTTATGGCAAAATGGTTGCGCTTCCTAAGCCAATGACTTATGCAATTTCTAAGGGCAAAGAAGACAATCCTAAAGATGGCGCAGCGCTCATATTTTACGACAATGCCGGCGAGCATTTTGAGCCCGGTTTAGATTTGGAAGACTCTCCAGGTGCTATGCATGTGGCAAGTTCTTCTGCTTTGTTCTTCTTGTTTGACCCTGCGGCAAACAGATATTTTAAGAGGGTTTTGTCAGACAATCCTGACCCCCAGCTAAAAATTACAGGTCGTCTTGATCAGCAAGACACTATTTTGGCAGAGATGGAAATACGCATAAAAAGAATTTTAGGTCTGCCTTCCGTTGCAAAGGTTAGAACTCCGCTTGCTGTTATTATTGGCAAGTACGACCTTTGGAAATCACTGCTTAAAACGCCTCTTGAAGATTATTATGTAGATGGCAAATTGTCTTTGAGGGCAGTAAACAGAAACAGCGCAATTTTAAGAGACTTTATGTTAGAGACAGACCCTTCAATTGTTGCGGGCGCTGAATCTATTTCTTATGACGTCAGGTTTTTTGCGGTAAGTCCTTTGGGGCATTCGCCTATAAAGATTACAGAGGGTGAGGCTGCAGGTAAAATTGCGCCTGTGCCATCGCTTTTAAATCCTATGAATGTTGAGGTTCCTACACTTTGGGCACTAAGCGTTTTAGAGCCGGAATTTGTAGACGCATAAAACCAAAACAATATGGCTTACAGACTAATATTTACAAGTGCGCCAAGAGCGCTTACGGGGGCTAGGACAGGTTTTTGCACTGTGGCTCGCTCTAAAGATATGTCTGAAAAGCTTGCTGGGATTGTAGAAAAATTTGGCGCTTATGAGCATGAAAAAAACTTGGGCAAGCCTGTGTATACTCACAGAAAATTGACATTTGCCTCAGAGGTTTATCATGTTTTAACAAGGGTTGTTGAGTGTCCGCCTGATTACACAAACAGGTCTAATTATATTGCGGACAGCCTTGTGATTCCTGCTTCAGAAATTGAAGGTTTGCCCACGCCGGCAGAGGTCATTTTAAATAAGGCAGATTGGTATTCTTCTTGGACAGAAGATCCTAAATGGCTTGAAAATGAAACAATTTCAAAGGCTGCTTACGCATTTGTGCCGCCTGCAAAAAATTGGGAGGCTAATTTTAAAGACGCAGGCAAGGCTGCGTTGCTTACAAAAGATGCGCCTGCAATTTTTGCCTCTGCAAATGATGGCGAGCTTCTTTTAAAACTTTTTGCCGAAAGCGCTTCGCTTTATCATAATAAAATGCAGGCCTGGGATTATACTTTTACCACGTCGCTTGCAGACAGCGAAACTTCCGCAGATTTTAATTGGCGTGCAATAGTTTCTGAAAATTCTGTTTTGGGTGCTATTGATTTGAATAGGAAAACGACTCCTGAACTTGCAGAAAATGCGTTTTCTAATTATGCAAGAACAGCCCAGATGTCTAATGCGGACAGGCTAGGCTTTAAGTATCAGCCGCCCAGCGGACTAAAACCTAAAATCAACATTGCAAGAGTTGAAGAAAAAAAGCCCCTTCCTTTTGTGATGATTGCAGCTATTGTTGCAGCGTCTTTAGTTTTTCTGCTTCTTATTTACTTTGTATTTTTAGCTTTTAATTCAAAAAAACAAAGGGGCAATTTTGAAGATTTTGCTACGCCGCTTCCTGCGCAAAAGACAGAAAATATGGGCGGCAGTTTTGTGTATCCCGATGACAAGGCTCAAAACTTTGTGCCTGCAAGCTATTCTGTAGTTATGGACATGGCAAAAGACGCAGTTGCCGCAAATGACTGGCAAGGGGCTCTCTCTGTTTGGGATAAGGCAAATTTGGATATAGAAAACCCAAATGGCAGAGACGAAATTATCAGCAAAATTGGGCAAAAAGTAGATAAACTTTTGTCTGAAACTGAAAGCTTGGAAAAAAACATGATAAAGCGTTCAGAAAATTTGCCGCAAATTAAAAAGAATTTAGAGTTAATTTCAAAGGCTTTAAAAATTCAAAATTTATCTAAAAAAGAAGAGCGTACAAAGCGCTTTTTGAAACTTGAAGATTTAACAAAATAATTATGACTACTCAGTTTCTAATACTAAGAATGCAGGGAATCCTTGATGGCAAGGCAGATTTAAGCGCAGCAGGGCTTCGTGCAATAGCTTCTGAATACAAAAGATTGTGCGAAGATGTAGAGCGCAGATTGGTGCACTGCGCATCTTTAATTAAGGCAGGCAGAGACCATATTGCGCTCCAGATTGCAGAGACATCGCCCCAGCTTTTAGAGTCTATTAACGAGCTTGTGTTTTCAGAGTTGGATAACTGGCGCAGTTATTGTATTTCAAACAATATGCCTTTTCCGCCAGAGTTTGATGCGTATCAGGTAGAGCTTGTTAAGTCTCTTTATACTCGTGAAATTTCTCAGAATCATCCTTTGTACAGAGATTATCGCAGGGCTATGCGCATGCATAAAGACGAAGAGGCCTTGGCAATTATGCGTACAATCGCAAAGGTAAATTATACAAATGCAAGTGTAAAGCAAGAGTGCGAAAGGCTTAAAAAACGCATAGTTATGCAAAAATTTGAGCGTGCAAAAATAGCTTTTGAAGCGGGCAAAACGCAAGAAGCTCTTGAGATTGCAAAAGAAATAAGAGACGACGCAGAAGAGTATTTGCGCTCAGATGCAGTTTGGCGCAAGTTGTCTGAAAAAATAAGCGCATTTGAAACAGAAAACGCCAGAGCAAGGGTTTCTGCAATTATTCAAGAAATGCGCACTATGCCGGATAAAAACAAGTTTCAGCAAATTCTTGCATTGGGGGCAGAGCTTGATGTTTTGTCTTCAAAGTATGCTATTATTGTTTCTGAATCTGACTCTAATTTTGCAAAAGAAGAAATGCGCAGGGCAAGCGTGTTGCAAGACGAAGTTTTGGCTCAGGAAGAAAAAGCAAATGCCAACAGAGAACTTATTGCAGAGCTTGCAAATCCTGATAAATCTAATCCCTTTGCCTTGCTTGCAAAATTGCAGAATCTGAAGAAAAAAGCAGGCGATATAGTAGATTCTGAAAACAAGAAAAAACTGGTTATTTTAACTGCAAGTTTAAGAGTTAAAATTATGGGCATAAGGCTGCGCAGGGCTGTTGTTTGCTTGCTTGTGTGCGGCGCTTTGGGCTATGGCGGCTTTATGGCTTATCAGTCTTTTTCTGCAGGCGAGCGTTTGGCTGCCGCAAAAATAGATTTTTCTGTTTTAACTAAAACTACAAATTTCAAAAAATTGTCTGAAGACTTAAACGAGTTTTTGGCAAAGTATCCTGACTTTGTGGAGAGCCCATATTTTGCAACAGAAATTGCAAAGCTTAAGCAAAATATTGCAGACAAAACTTTTTATGAAAAGAGCATAGAAGAAGGGCTTGCAGAAATTGAAAAGTTTGACGTTGCTTCTGATTCCGGCGCACTTTGGTCTGAAACTTTAAAGCTTATAGACAGGCTTAAAGATGATGCGCAAAACTTTGAAGGCTCTTACAAGGCCATGATTTTGGAAAAGATTGAAAACAAATCCAGATTCATAATTGCGGCAAAAGAAAAAAAACGCGAAGAAATGTCTGCCCGCTTAAATGCAGGGCTTACTGCCTTAGATAAAGAGACTCAAAAAGTGGATTATTTTTCTGGAAATTTTGAGGAATACAGCAAATCTGTAAATGAAAAACTGCAAAAAATGGCGGCGATAGTTGAGGGCGACAACAATCTCTATACGCCTCAGGCAGTAGAGCTAGAGCACTTTACATCTTTGCAGGCAAAAATTCAGCAGCAAGATGAAGATTACAAGAAAATACAAACTATTTATGAGGAAATGCTGCACCCAAGAGATTTTGACGCATTCTTTAATGCGCTGGAATCTTTAAGCACAATGAAGATTGTAAGCAGTCAGTATGCAAAAATGATGGACTTTGTTTTGTCTAAAAAATCTTTGCTGCATTCTAGCATGTATGGCGGCTTTGTTGCTCCTGAAGTTGCCGCAAAGTGCCCTGACGAATTTGCGCCTAAGGCTCTTGATTTTACAGGCGAAGAAACTGTGCTTAAAACTTTTAAACACAGCGATGGCGAACGTGAAGTTTATAGCTCTGGCAGAATTGAAATTAAACGTCAGTCTTGGAAGGGCGGCAGCGAAGTTATTCAGGATGTTGCTGTCATAAATCAAAGCGGGCTTATTACTCCAACAACTTACAGATTACATACCTCTGAAGGCCTTAAGCCAAGGGGCGCAATTTTGAAAGAAGGTTCAATTACTACTGAGTCTTTGATAGCCCGCGAAATTTCTCAGGAGTGCATGAGAACGTCTCAGCTAAAGGCATTAAATTCTTTG
>JAVBSE010000191.1:0-5733 GCA_031547315.1 Opitutales bacterium | reverse complement strand
AGCGTAAGCGCAAGCGCAACAAGCGTCATAAGCAAAATTATTTTTTGGCGTATTGCGTCTTTAAAAGTATTTGCAGCAATTATAAAAATAGCCCTCATTGCAATTCCTTTTTCACAAGCTTGTTAAAATATTCCGACAAAGAAATTTTTGCAGCAGAAACCTCTAAAATTTTTGCGCCGCTCGCAATTGCAGTAGCTTCCAAAGCAGCCTTCCCATTTTCAGATAAATTTTCCAAAACAATATTTGTAGTATTTGCCTTTTCCAACAAGTCATCCAGGCTGCCGCTAGCAAGCACTTTGCCTTTTGCAATTATGGCAACTCTGTCGCAAAGTTTTTCAACTTCATCCATCATATGAGAGCAAAGCAAAACTGTTTTGCCATCCGCCTTTAGGCGCAAAATCATATCTGCCATATCTGCCATGCCTATTGGGTCTAGGCCTGAAGAAGGCTCGTCTAAAATAACAAATTCAGGGTCATGTACAATGGCCTGCGCCAAACCAGCACGCTGAAGCATGCCTTTAGAATATGTTGAAAGCCTTCTGTTTAAGGCGTCTGAAAGCCCAACAAGTTCAAGTGCTTTAATGCTTGCTTCTTCAGCCTGTTTGCCTTTCATTCCGCAGAGTTTTGCATAAAAAACAATTAGCTCTTTTGCACTTAAAAATTTATAAAAATTAGGAGCCTCCGGCAAATAACCAATTCTTTTGCGAAGTCGGCTAGACATTTTTTCTCCAAAAATTTTGCACTCGCCCGAGTTTGCTTTTAATAGCCCCAATATGATTTTTATTGCTGTGCTTTTGCCTGCGCCGTTGGGCCCAAGCATTCCAAAAATTTCGCCTTTTTTAACTTCTAGGTCCAGACCATCTAGGGCTGCAACAACAAGCCCTCTTATTCCGCTTTTATAGTATTTTTTTAGGCCTTTAATTTCTAAGATAGTTTCCATTAAAGCTCTATTGAAAAGTTTTTGTATTTTAACTCGCTTTCATCTGCAAGCTCCTGAGTGTTACGTATAAAATCTTGCATACATGTTTTTAGGTCTGCGACAAAAGCTTTAACTTCCGATGGCTCTCCAAGTGCGCTTAGGTGAACACGCCCGTCGTCTAAATTTTTAACAAAGCCCATTACGTCGTAACCCTTTGCAAGATGCGCCGCTTTGTATCTAAAGCCAACGCCTTGCACACGCCCTTCAAACCAAACTTGTAGTCTAAATTTTTTTGCTATCATCTGACTAATCTTTGAATTTTAAAACTGCTCTTTTATGAATTCCGTCAAAAGAGCCATTGCTAAAAAACACAATAAGTTCTTTTTCTTTTGAGGCTAAAATATCTGAGCAAAGTTTTTCATACAAGCTTTCATTTGTTTCAAATGCGCTGAATTTGCTGCCATAATTTTGCGCCATTTTTTTTGTATCTATGGGTTTGCTTGTACTTGTTTTAGAAAGCTTTGGCGCTGCGCCTATATAGACTTTGTCTGCCAAATTTAAACTTGCGGCAAAGTCGTCTTCAAAAATATTTGTTTTTGCAGTGTTGCTTCTGGGCTCAAAACAAGCGCTGATTTTTACGCCCGCATACTTTTGTTTTAAAGATTCTATTGTGCCCTTGATTGCAGTGGGGTGGTGCCCAAAGTCTTCTACTATGCAAACTTTTGCGTTGTCTAAAATTACTTCTTGCCTGCGTGCAATGCCTGAAAAATTTTCTAGCGAGCTGATGTCTAAGTCTAATAAATTTTCATAGCCTAAAATTTTTGCAACACCTGCAATTGCCATTGCTGCATTTCTGGCATTATATTCGCCCTGCATAGACCATTTTACAGATTTTTCTTTTCCTGCGTAAGTCAGTTTAAAAGACGCAAAGTCCGCACTCTGTTTAAAGTCTGAAATTCGCAAATCGCAATTTGGCGCAAAGCCAACTTTAATGCGTTTTACCCAAGGAGTATCTTCAAGCGAGGCAATATTTGCGTCATCACCATTTTCAATAATCATACCACTGCCGGAGACAACACGCCTTACATGAGTGAAGGTGCGCTTAACATCTGTTAGGTCTCTAAAAATATCTGCATGATCAAATTCTATATTGTTTATGAGCAAAACTTTTGGGCGATAGTGAATGAACTTGCTGCGCTTGTCGAAAAACGCTGTATCATATTCATCGCCCTCAATCACAAACGGAGAACTTGCATCGCCATAGTTAGAGCCGCCTGGCAAGTCTTTTGGAACTCCGCCTACCATCCAGCCCGTATTTGGCGCAAATTTTGAAAGCAGGTATGCGGCAATGCTTGTAGTTGTTGTCTTGCCATGAGTGCCGCTTACAACCAAAGCAGGGCGTGTAGCTATTATTTGATTTCCAATAAGCTCTGCCAGACTTGTGATAGGAAATTCTCTTGATTCCCAAAGATATTCTATTTCAGGATTCATTCTGCTTACAACGTTGCCCACAACAACTAAATCGGGCTTAAGGGCTTTAAGACGTGCGGCAGACCAGCCATCAAAAATTTCTATGCCTGCACGTTCAAGCACGCCTTTCATTGGCTCGTAAACGGCAGTGTCTGTTCCGCAAATTTCGTGCCCTATGGCTTTCATCATTACGGCAATATTTCCCATTGCCGTTCCGCAAATTCCCATGAAGTATATTTTCATTGCGAAAGTTTTTAAACGATTGCGCCGCAAACTTGCAAATCAAATCTCAAAGATATTCTTTCTTTCAAAACTTAGAACTTTCCAAAGAAAATACAGTATTTAAGGGTAAAAAGGACGAATTTTGATAAAAAACAAAGAAAATTGCAAAAAGATGTAAAAAAAACTTGCGCTTTCAAAAAATTGATGTTCACTGAACTGTTTTCCAAAATTTAGAAATGAAAGCTACAATTAAAGTACAGGGTAAACAACTCACAGTTGCAGAAGGCGATATCGTTTTTGTAAATCGCTTCATTGGCTCTAACGCAGGTGACGTTGTTGAAATTAAAGACGTTTTGATGGTTGGCGAAGGCGCAAACGTAAAGTTTGGCACTCCTACAATCGAAGGTGCGCTCGTAAAAGCTAAAGTTCTTGAAAACAAGCGCGGCAACAAAGTTGTTATCATCAAGAAGAAGCGTCGTAAGGGCTATGAACGCAAGCAAGGACATCGTCAAGAATTGTCCGTAATCAAGGTTGAGTCTATCAAGGCATAATCGAAAGGAACTACAATGGCACATAAAAAGGGACAAAGTACATCCAAGAACGGCAGAGATTCTCACGCACAGCGTCGTGGCGTCAAAAAATTTGGCGGCGAATATGTTGTTGCAGGCAATATCATTATTCGTCAGTGCGGCACAAAGATTCATCCGGGAAATAACGTTGGCATGGGTCGTGACTACACATTGTACGCTTTGGTTGACGGCAACGTAAAATGGGACGGCGCACACCGCAAAGTTTCTGTTGTTACAGCATAAATTTTACAAAGAATTTATTAAAAAAGCCTTAGATTTTCTAAGGCTTTTTTTGTGTTTGTTTAAATTGGTTTTATTTTTGTAAAAATCCATGTTGATATGTTTTTTCAGCAATCTTATTAGCTAACATATCAAGCGATAACTTTAATTCATCATCTAACTCCACTTTTGATTCCATTATTTTCAAGAATATCACACATAACAGATGAAATATCTTGTTTATTCGCCATATCCCAAATCAAAAAACCAATGGGAAAGTTACCCTTTACATTATCAAAAGTATTCGCACGCACAATGAAGCCCGCCTTAAACTTTGCTTTAAAATAATTTCTAAATTGAACAAAATTTGATGAATTCACATATTTCAATGTTGAAAATTGAGCTAATTTGGCATTAGGAATTTCTTCATAAATACGAGCCATAAATTGAGCAAATAATTCATTAATTGCCTTCCCTATAACATCTCTATATCTGATATGTGTACTGTTAGCATTAGATACACCTTTCTTGAAATTTTTACCAAGACCTCCGCCGCTTTCTGCATATGGCGGATTAATATAAATAATCAATTTCTTTTGTTTTTCTGGATCTGCAATAATTCCAAGTAATTTTTTTGGTAATTTATCAAAATTATCATTTAAGAAATCGAACTGAAATATATGATTCTTGAGTAATCGTTGATTTTCATTCATCACACGTACATCAGAGTCATCCAATGTAGACACCCAAATATTTTCTTTGTTGGATAACCCATTTTCTAAATTGCCCGTTCCAGCACAACAATCCCAAATATAATACTCATCTTGCCAATCATCGCCAAATACTTGTGCCAAATATTCTTGACTTTTTTCTACCCAAATCTGTGGCGTAAAGAACGCTCCTTTGCGTTCTCTTATTCCGCTAGGTACAAGTAAATCTTGGCGTTCAAGCATATACTTATGATATTCTTTTCTTGGCGGACGTTCGTACGCATTCCAGAAATTTCTATGAGCAACACCTTTATCTTTGAAATGAATTTTATTAAATAGTTCATTAGGAAGTTGTACTTCATAATTATCCCCATTTAACAAAATTTTTAATTTTTGTGAAATAGTTTTATTATTAGATGACAATAAATCAGCCAAATAAAAATCGCGAGGCATTATATTCTGTTTTAGTATATCTGCCGGTATTGCAATAGATGGTAATACATCTCGGTTCCATCTATCAAACACTTGCACAAAGTTATTTTTTGTAATTTGTAAAAAATTACTTATTCCAGATAATGTAAACAAATCAGAATGAAAATTTTTTTTAATAAATTCTTTAATAGAATCTTTATCTTCACGCCAACGAAATGTTGTTTCCTTTTCATTTAGAATTTGCTTAACTTTCGCGGCCGCTTTCGGAGACACTGAACTAGGACGTTGCGTCCAATCAAAATCATTTGTAGCAAATACTTCTTGTGCATAATGGAACTCGACAAAAGTAATGTCTTGTTCGTCAAAACATCCAATAAAAGGCGGAGGTATTTCAGCACTATCAATACGAGGTTTGATTGTTAAAAACAACTGTGCCAGCATAATCCATTTATCAAAAATACCTTTTTTGGACTCAGCCCAATACAAATATCGTCCACTTTTATCACATACTGAAAAATCAAGGCGATTTTTTTCAATCTTATAAAGTGATGGAGGAAAATATGCATTTGTAATTGCAGTTTTAATATCTTCCTCACTTAAGATTCTCAATTTCTCATTTTTCATGACATTTAAATTTCTTCAAAAATATCATTTAATATTTCCTTTAATAGGCAATAAAAAAGAAGTTCATAGTTTGTCTTCGACATATTAAGTATTGAATAAAATAATGGGTGTGCAAATATTTTATTTTTCGTAGAGGAATAAAAAATTGGTAGAGAAAAAGCTTTCAGGATTTTTTATTTTTAGGGCATTTTGCGCTTCTTCAACAAAGCTTAGCATTTCTTCTTCTTTTTGAGTTTTAGGATATACTCGCAAAGGATAGTCTGAGCCAAAAATAATTCTGTCTTGAATTTTTTCGCTTAGTTTTTTCCAAACACTTTCGCCATATAAAATTGGGCTTGCTGCGCTGTCGTAAAAAACATTTCTGGGGGCTTCAAAATTTTCTTTAAAAATTTCGCCTCCACCCCAGTGAGAAAAAATAAATTTAGTTTTAGGAAATCTAAAAGCCGCTTCAAAAGCGCCTTTATTGTCTGTCGAAATTTTGTTAGGATAGCTCTTGCCGACATTGTCTGTTAAGTGCAAAGATATAGGTAAATTGAGCTCTGCGCAAAGTTCGCAAAGCATTTCAAAC
>JAVBSE010000002.1:0-9593 GCA_031547315.1 Opitutales bacterium | reverse complement strand
CTTGACGTTTGGATTGACTCTGGCTCCAGCCACTTGGTTGTGCTTGATGGGAATCCTGAAATGTCTTGGCCTGCAGATTTATATTTGGAAGGTTCTGACCAGCACAGAGGTTGGTTCCAAAGCTCTTTATGGACAGCAGTTGCAACAAAGGGCGCAGCGCCTTATAAGCGTGTAATTACTCATGGCTTTGTTGTCGACGAGCAGCGCAAAAAGATTTCAAAAAGCGGCGACAAACCTATGACTGCCGATATGTACGTTGGCAAGTGGGGTGCCGATATTGTTCGTCTTTGGATTGCATCTGAAGATTATCAGGCAGACATTCCTTTATCTGACGGCATTTTTACTCATGTTGCCAATACTTACAGAAGTATCAGAAATACTTTGATGTATCAGCTTGGCAATATTTCAGACTTTGATTTTGCTAAAAATTCAGTGAAAATTGCAGAGCTTGACGCTATAGACAAATGGGCGCTCCATAAGGCTGCAATGCTTGCAAAAGAAACAAAAGAAGCTTACGACGCTTATGAGTTTCATAAAGTTTACAGGCTTGTTGACGTGTTCTGCGGCGTAACTTTGTCTAGAATTTATCACGACATTCTTAAAGACAGAATGTATACTTTTGCTGCAAATTCTAAAGAGCGCAGGTCGTCTCAGACAGCAATTTGGCTGATAAACGATATCTTGCTGAAGGTGATTTCTCCTATTTTGGTTTTCACATCTGACGAGGCTTACGCGTTTAAAAATTTTGGCAAAGAATTGTCAGAAGAATCAATACACTTGCAAGATTGGTGCGAGCCTTCAGAAGAATTTTTTGATGATGCAGTGTTTACAAAGTTTGAACGCATTTTGCAAATCAGAGATTTGGTAAATGAAGAGCTTGAAAAACTAAGGCAAGAAAAAGTAATCGGCAAGAGCCTTGAAGCTGAGGTAGAAATTATGCTTTCTGAAGGGTCTGAAGATTATGCAATTTTGACTGAATTTAAGGATAAATTAGCCGAAGTATTTATAGTGTCTTCTGTCAAGCTTGTGCTTGGCAAGTTTGAGACTCTTGCAATTATGGCGCACAAGGCCGATGGCGAGCGTTGTGTGAGATGTTGGAGAGTTTTGAAAAATCTTGATAACGAAGGGGTTTGCCCACGTTGTCGTGAGGCTCTTTCAGAAAATAAATAACAAATAAAAAACAAAAAAAATATGGCAACAACTAAGAAGAAAATTTTGGCAAAAAAAACTTCAAAGCCGGTGGCAAAAAAAGCAGTCAAAGTTGCAGTAAAAAAAGCTGCGCCTAAGAAGGCTGCCCCAAAGCCTGCGGCAAGAAAAATAGTGTCTAAAAAGCCTGTATCTAAGAAGCTTTCTTCAGTTAAGCCAGTGGCGGCAAAAAAGCCTGCCGTGAAAAAAAATATGTCTAAAAAAATTTCCAAACCGGTAGCTAAAAAGGCTGCCAAAAAAGTTGAAGTAAAAAAAGTAGTTTCAAAGGCAAAGCCGGTGGCAAAAAAAGCAGTTAAAGTTGCAGTAAAAAAGGCTGCGCCTAAAAAAGCTCTATCTAAGCCTGCGGCAAAACCTGTTGCAAAAAAAGCACCTGTAAAAACAGTAAAAAAGGCGCCAGTTAAGACGCCTGTAAAGCCGGCAGCAAAACTTCCTGCAAAGAAAGCAGTTTCAAAACCGGTGGCAAAAAAGCCAGAAATAAAACTTGAAACTAAAAAAATTGAAAAACCTGTAGAAAAAAAAGTCATCAGTAAAGTTGATTTAAAAAAGATAATTTCTACAAGGGTCAAGAAACCTGCTAAAAAAATTGAAGAAGTTGTGAAGGCAGACAAAGAACCTGTTCTTGGCGGCGTTCGTGCTTCTGCAGGC
This sequence comes from Opitutales bacterium, assembly GCA_031547315.1. Lineage (GTDB taxonomy): Bacteria > Verrucomicrobiota > Verrucomicrobiia > Opitutales > Intestinicryptomonadaceae > Intestinicryptomonas. The sequence goes on along the minus strand of JAVBSE010000002.1, from coordinate 7,742 downwards.
ATTTATTTTTCAATGGAAGATATTTCGGCTTTCCTTTTAAACAGGTCTAAGGTTGAAGATAAAAATGCAACTGCGGCGCAAAAATCGGCAGCTTTAAAAAAGCAGGCAAAGGCTGCGGCAGTTGTTGTTCCAAAGCGTCCGCTTGCGGCTGCAAGTATTGCAGACATTTTAGGTTTTAATCCTATTACAGAATCCAGAGCGCAGTTTGAAGAAAAAGACGTTCCTGCAAAGTGGAAAAAATACTACAAACTTTTAATGGAAATTAAAGAGAGATTCGCAATTGTAAGCGAAGATATTTCTGACTCTGTTGCGCCCGCAAAAGAAGAACTCACTCATGAACAGGCAGTGCAGGGCATGGACGCTGCTGACATTGGCTCTAAAAACTTTGAGCGTGATATGGCTTACTGCCTACTTTCAAACGAACAGGCAATTCTTACAGAAGTAGACGCAGCTATTGAGCGCATGAGAGACGGCACTTATGGCATTTGCGAGGCTACAGGCAAAGCAATTCCGGAAAGTCGTTTGCTTGCAATTCCATTTGCAAGATACACAATAGAAGGTCAAAAACAAAAAGAGCAGGAGCAAAAACGTCAGAAGTCTAACAGCATCAGAAATGCTTATGGCGACATAGATGAAGAAGCTTCTGAGCTTGAAAGCTTTGACGACAACGAAGAATAAGAGATTTGAATTCTTGGTTTTCAAAACATCTTCCTGCTAAGAGAGTGTCTTTGACATTCTCTTGGCGTTTTTTTGCAGTGTTTTTTGCTGTTCTGTTTTTTGACCAGCTTACAAAGCTCTTGGCGTTTTTTTACATTTCGGGCGCAGACGAAACTATTGTTTATAATTTTAATGGAGAAAAAACTCCTATCAGTATTATAGATAATTTTTTCTATTTGGTCTATATTACAAACAAGGGGGCTGCGTGGGGCATACTTTCAGGGCAAACATTTTTGCTTACTTCTGTTGCCTTGTTAACCTTGCTTGGACTTTGGCTTTTTAGGCATCATTTGGGTTTTCAGTATAAGAGTATGCACTTTGCCGCAGGGCTTTTTTGCGGCGGCGTTATTGGCAATATGATAGACAGATTGTGGCATGGAAGTGTCATAGATTTTTTGGATGTGCACTTGCCAATTGTAAATTACAGGTGGCCTGCCTTTAACATTGCAGACTGCGCTATTGCAGTTGGAGTTGGCATTTATATTATATTTAGTTTGATATTGGATTACAGAGAAAAACATGAAATAAAATCCGGCGCAAATAAGGCAAAAGGCGGCGCAGAGTAAATTTTAAAAAAATATATAAAAAGAGGGTATTATGGAAAAAGAAAATTTTAAACATTTGCTCTCAGAGCTATACGAAAAAATTTCTGAAGACTTAGAGCTTAGCAGCATAAATATCACAGCCTATAAGTCGCCAGAGCCCCTTAAATTTGCAGACAGATTTTTAGGCAAAGAAGAAAGAGTTTTTGAGGGCAAAGCTTGGTCTAAAAAACTTTTTGACTGCGCCTGGATGCGCTTTGATATTAGCATTGATGATGAAGAAATCTCTAAAGGGCTTGCGCTTAAAATAGATATAAACGGAGAACTTTGCATTGTAGATGATGAGGGGAATCCTTTGCAGGGTCTTACTTGCAAGTCTTCAGATTTTAGCGAAATTTTAGGAAAACCTGCAAAGCGTTTGTATGAAATTCCTGCGCATCTTTTAAAGAGCACAAAATTTTCTATTTGGGCCGACTGTGCATTAAACGACTTATTTGGAACATTTAAAAATAATGGAATTTTAGCCTGCGCAAAGGTCGTAAAAATTGATGAAACTGCGCAAAGGCTATATGCAGATTTTGACTATGCCATCAGCGCAGCTTACGATTTTGAAAATGCTGTAAAAAATCAAGAAGCCATGAAGCTTGCAATTAGCGCAGCTTCAAAACTTATAAAAAAAGATTTTAATGCAAATAAATTGGCAGCCTGCAAAGCTTTAGAAAAAGAAATTTTCATTAAGGGCAAACGCCCCAAGTTTGAAGTGTCTGCAATAGGGCACGCACACATGGATTTGGCTTGGCTTTGGCCTATACGTGAAACTAAGCGCAAGCTTGCGCGCACCTTTGCAACTGCTCTTACGCTCATAGAAAAATATCCATTTTATATTTATGGGGCAAGTCAGCCGCAGTCTTATTTGTGGATGAAAGAAGATTATCCTAAGCTGTATGAGCGCATTAAAAAAGCAGTGAGCGTAAAGCGCATAGAGCCTCTTGGCGCAATGTGGATAGAGCCTGATTGTAATATGCCTTCAGGAGAAGCTTTTGTGCGTCAAATTATTTTGGGCAAAAAGTTTTTCAAAGATGAATTTGGAATTATCCCAAACTTTTTTTGGATACCGGATTCTTTTGGTTATAGCCCTCAGCTTCCGCAGATACTTTTAAAGAGCGGCGTAAAATATTTTATCACTCAAAAATTGTCTTGGAATTTGATAAATCGCTTTCCTCATCATTCATTTTGGTGGGAGGGGATAGACGGCTCAAAAGTGCTTGCGCATTTGCTGCCTGAAGAAACTTACAATAGCCCTGCGCTGCCAAGAAGCGTGATGAAAATTGAGCGCACTTATGCTCAAAAAGACGTTTCAAATAAGGCACTTATGGCGTTTGGCATTGGCGATGGCGGTGGCGGCCCCGGCCCTGAGCATTTAGACCGCATAGCAATAAATGCAAAGTCAGATTCTTTGCCTGAAATCAAGGTAGAAGCTGTTTCAAAATTTTTAAAAGAATTTGAAAAAGATGCAAAAAAATTTCCAAATTGGAAGGGAGATTTGTATCTTGAAAGGCATCAGGGTACGCTTACAACGCAGGGCTTAAATAAATATTACAACAGACGCTGCGAAGGCTTATTAAGGGACGCCGAAATTCTTTGCTATCACTTGGAAATGCTAAGTAAAAAAAAGCAGGACACAAAATTTTTAGAAGAAATTTGGAAAGAAGTTTTGCTTTATCAGTTCCATGATATTTTGCCAGGTTCGTCGATTAAGCGTGTATATGATGAATCGCAAGCAAGGTATAAAGCTATTGTTGAGAGCTTGCAAAATTACATTGAGTCCAGCGCTGCAAAAATTTCTGAACTTGCTGATTTAGGCGATTATACTGCGTTTACTACAGAGTCTCATTTCTTTAGTTTATATGGCAAAGTTTCTGACAATAAAGCAGTAAAAAATAATATTTTAGAGAATGACTTTTTATTTGTAAAATTTAACAAGGCAGGAAATTTAGTTTCTTTAAAAGATAAAAAATCCGGCAAAGAATTTATCGATAAAAAGAATTTTGCAAACGAATTTTTGGTATATGCAGACAATGGCGACGCTTGGGATTTTGGTTATGATTACAGAAATCAAACGCCGGAAAAAATGAGTCTGGAAAGCGCAAAAATAATTTTTAATGAAGAGCTTAAGCTGACTTTTAAATATAAAAATTCCACGCTTGTTCAGACTATAAAATTAGACAATAAAGTTTTGCGTTTTGATGTGAACTTAGATTGGCAAGAGAAACGCAAAATGCTCAGAGTGCGCTTCCCGCTTGGGTTTAAGGCAAAAAAATCTATGAGCGAAGTTGCCTTTGGATATTATGAGCGTGAAGTTGATGACGCCAACTTGTGGCGCAAAGCACGCATAGAAACCCCTGCGCATCAGTGGGTAAATATGCAGGGCGCAGATGAAGGGCTTGCGCTTTTAAACAATGCAAAATATGGCTTTAGATTAAAAGACAATGCAATAGAAATGGCAATTTTACGCTGCGTGCCTTGTCCTGCAGGGGCACTGGTTTTTGCCACAGATAAATTGGAAGCCAGAAATAAAGTTAAAGACGATTTTGCAGACGTGGGCAGCCAAGAATTTTCTTATGAACTCTTCCCTCATATCGGCGATTTTGAGGTTTCTGAAATTGTAAAGCGTGCACGCCATTTGAATTCTGAAATCATTTATCCTTTTGCGGAGGGAGAGGCAATTTCTGTTCTTAGCTTAGTTCCGCAAATTACAAATGAGAATGTCGAACTTGCCGCCTTAAAGCCTGCAGAAAATGGCAAGGGCTGGATTGCAAGGCTTGTGAATATTAGTGCAAAAAAAGTAACAGCTTCCATGAAGCTTCAGATTGATCCAAAAAATATTTCTGAAGTAGATTTGTCTGAAAAAGAAATTTGCAAAAATGCCAGTTTAAAAAACATCAAATTTACGCCTTTTGAAGTAAAGAGTTTTCTCTTGAAAGATTAAACTTAAATTGGATGCAAATTAGTACGAAGTTAAAGAGATAAAAAACTCTTGTAAAAGTTCGTTTTTAAGAGTTTTATCAGTGGGTAACTTTATACTATTTATGGATTTTGAAACATCTTTGGGAATTAGCCCTAAAACAGGGCGCAATGTTAAAAAAGGCGCAGCATTTTTTGAATATGTAAATATGCGCTTGGCAGCTTTTGGAGAGCCTGTTTTTGGAGCTCCTGAAAAGTATCCGCTTTTAAATTTGGCAGAGCCTCTTGTAGAAAATTACAGAGAAATTCTAAGAGAGGCAAAGGGCTTTAAGTGCGCAACAGACAAGCGCATAATGAATTTTCTTAAAGACTATCTTTGCGATGTGCTTGAAGAAAAAGAAGACTTGCCTTCAATTCCCGCTGCGTTCGAGCTAGACAGATACGGCGTTGCAAGGGTGTTGTCTTTGCCGCCGGATACAGACTCTTATCAGAACGAGCTTGTGCACTCTTACAGAATCAAACAGGGCGTGCTTCATAATCCTAAAAATGACAGGCGCACAACAAAGGGCGTTTTTCACATTGCAGAAGGCGGCTTGCCTATTCCTGACGACAAGAAATCTGTTCCCAAACTTGTCTTTAAAAATTTATATAAGGCTGCGTTAAATGCGCCGGAATCTCTTTTAGAGCTTCCGTTTACTTCAACTCAGAAAAACAAGGCAAGCGCTTGGGTTTCGCTGTTTATGCGTCCTATTGTGTGCCCTAAAATTCCTAACGGCCCTGCAGAAAAAAGTATGGAGCTGCGCTTTTTTGCCCCAGGTGGATTGGTGTCTAACTTAGATTTTGTTGAAAGCATTTTTGGAAATGCAGGCAACCCTTACTTAAGAAAGAACGACCCTTCAAGGAATCACGAAACTTGGACAGGCCACACAGGCTGCGTAATGCTTGCGCCTCATTTAACAAGGCTTACAAAAAAGTCTTTGGGTTTGCCAAATATTGCCGACGCCACAGAGCGCCAAAAGCGTGACGGAATGTGCTGGGAAAAAGAAGACGAACTTTACAACGATGGTCAGGCATTTAAAATTACAGCAAGAGACTCTTGCGGCGTAATCTTTACTATCATTGCAGACAACTATTTTGGCTACTCTAAAAAGGAAGTGAAAACGCAGATAAGTTTTTCTGCAAATCTTTTTGGACAGTGTGAAGAAGAGCATAGCGGCGGCGCATTGGCGTATTCCAGCAGAGACTTGGGCGATGATTTTTATTTGAGTTCGTACTTGCCCGGCAAGGGCCGTACATTTGAAGAGACTCTGCAAATTATGGGAGATACTATTGACGTATTTTCAGATGGCTGGGCTATGGATAAAAAGTATCCCAATATAATTTATGTGAATGAGAATGCTTACTTTTCCTTGAAAACTCAAAAAGTTAAATGGGAAAAAGATGGGCAGGAAAAAAGCATACGTCTTGCGCCTGGCAACACATATATTTCTCCCAGCGGCTACAAGGTAGAGATGATGCGCCCCAGCCAGCAGCGCAGGTGGCGTTTGGTTGGCACAACTCAGGAGGGTACTTATTGTCATAAGCCCGCAACAGTTTCGGGCGGCGGCAAGTCTGAGATTTCAAAAGACATTACAGACGCAATTATTCATGGACCTTCAATTGTTGCAGATTTTAAAAAAGACATTGAGGCAGTTGCCGCAATCATAAATAAAAATTATGGCGACAGAAATAAAAACCCTGCTGAAAATAAAGGCAAAGACAGCAGGCCTATTTTGGACTCAAGGCGCACTATGGGTTCTGTCGTTAAATTGCTTTCGCCATCAGAAGATTTTACAGACGAGTATAACGAGTGGATTAAATCTATTCCATTTTACATCAGAGAGTTTGTACTTACAGTAAAGCGTCACTACAGACCAGAGTGGGGCGATGATTGGCAAAGCAAATTTAGCGTCGACACAATAAACGGAAAAGGCGGAAACATCTTAAAGTATAAAGACTCAAACGTGCTTACTTCTTATCTGCGCATTGGGTTTACTGAGGATGGCTCTTGGCGTACGTTTAGTTTGAGAAAAGATTTTTTCCCATCTTATAAAATTCAGTTAGAAGACGACATTACAAGTTCTGTTGTTGTGCCGTCTGCTTCTGTGGATTATTTGCCTGAAGGTTTTGCAGACAGACACGCTTCTGTTAAATTTACAGAAAATTGCGAGTATCGCTTGTTTCAGCGCCCTGACGAAGCCATAAACAGAGGCTATGACAAGCGCACTGAATTAGATATGGCGCAAGCTGAATCTTTTATTTCAAACTTTGAACCTCTTACGCATGAGCAGGTCAGAGAAATGTCTGAAGACGTTTTGCGCTTTTATAAGTTCACAGACCCAATGCGCAAAAACTTGGAAGACTTCTTAAACACAAGTAAGCCGGACTATATTGTAAGCTCTGCGAACCCACGTTTAATTGACGGAGTGCCAAGCAAGAATGTTCGCTACTTGCAAAATAGGGACGACACTGTAAACCCGCGCAAATATTATCTTTGCGATGTTGGCGCAAGGCTTTGCAGAAAAATTCCTGCAGATAAGGCTGTGCCACATCCTGTCTCTGCAGTTATTGCAGGGCGCAGAAATAACCCAGCAGGCGAAGGCATAAGGCCGCTTGCTGTTCATGGTCCGCTACACTTTTTAGAATTGCCTGAAGCGTTTATGGAATTTATTGCGTCTATGACAGGCAAGTCTCCTTCTACCACAGGTGCAGGGCTAGAGGGCGCAATGACAAAAGCTCCTTTCAATGCGCTTTGCGCTATTTCAGATTTGAATAATGCGCTTGTTTCATTTGCGCTTTGCTCTTATGAAGTTTGGTTAAGCTCTGCAGGTTATGTAGGCCCTAAGTATAAGGTTGATCATGATATTAGTTTGCTGATACCTGAAATTTGGTCTCGCATACGTCCGCTTGAAAGAAAGTCAAAGTTCTTGATTGAAAACGGAATGTTAGAGCGTTGCAAAGATATTGAGCACAATGGCAAAACTATAGCTTCTTCCCGCTTGGGCTGGCGTATTACAAAAGAGTTTGTGGGCAAATATTTTGGCAGAGTATTTTCTAACCCTGCAAGTATTTTTACTGAAGATATGTTGCGTCCTGAATTGCAAAGCTTAGATATTTTTGCAGATGGTATGGACAATATTCAAGGGGCCCATGCAAGGGCCGCTTCAGAGTATTTTAACGATGGCTCTATTGAGGGCGCTTGTCCTCCGCTTTATGCGCTTTTGCACATCATGAAAGATGGGCACTTTGAGGGCAAAACTTTAAGCGACGAATCTATCAGAATTTTGTTCGACAAAGACAATATTCTAAATTCAGACTGGTACAAAGAAAGGCTAATGGCCAAGCAGCAGATTGACATGAACGCAATGCAAAAAACTTTGCGAGAGCTTCAGGCAAATCCGCTTGCAAATTCAGAAGACATTGCGCAAATAAATGCAAGAATGAAGTCTATAAAAACTTTAAATTCTTTGAAATCTCTTA
>JAVBSE010000077.1:0-19711 GCA_031547315.1 Opitutales bacterium | reverse complement strand
TTGTTACGCACTCAAAATTAGAACTAAATTCAGAGGGCAAGCTTGTGCCTTCTGCGCCATTGGAAGAGCCGCTAATTGTGCGCCCTACTTCTGAAACTATTATTGGAGAAATGTATTCTAAGTGGGTGCAGTCTTACAGAGATTTGCCTATACTTATAAATCAGTGGGCAAATGTTGTACGCTGGGAAATGCGCACCAGACTATTTTTACGCACTGCAGAATTTTTGTGGCAAGAAGGCCACACTGCACACGCTACAAAAGAAGAAGCTGTTGCCGAGACAAATCAGATGCTAAAAGTTTATGCTGACTTTGCAGAAAACTATATGGCTATGCCTGTAATTTGCGGACAAAAAACTGAGGGTGAAAAATTTCCAGGAGCGTCTACCACCTACTCTATCGAAGCTATGATGCAAGATAGAAAGGCTTTGCAGGCGGGAACTTCTCACTTTTTGGGCCAGAACTTTGCAAAGGCAAGCAACATAAAATATTTGTCTGAAGCAGGCAGCCAAGAATATGCTTGGACAACTTCTTGGGGCGTTTCCACACGCCTTGTTGGCGGCTTAGTGATGACACATTCTGATGACGATGGCTTGGTGCTTCCTCCACGCCTAGCACCTGTGCATGTTGTGATACTTCCTATTTTTAGAGATGAAGAATCTAAGCAGGCTGTTATGGAGTATTGCGAGTCTCTTAAAAAAGAAATTTTTGCGCAAGTTTACGATGGCAAAAATGTCAAAGTTGAACTAGACGCAAGAGACATAAGAGGCGGCGACAAGGCTTGGAGCTGGGTCAAAAAAGGCGTTCCTATCCGCCTTGAAATTGGCCCTAGAGACATTGCAAACAGTGCAGTTTTTATGGCAAGGCGTGACGATGGCTCTAAGAAGGGAATTTCAAGAACAGAATTTGTAGCAAACGTTGGCAATATTTTAACAGAAATGCAAAATAATCTGCTGGCAAAAGCTAAAAAATACAGAGACGAAAATCTTGTGAAAATCGACACAAAGGAAGAGTTCTACAAATTCTTTACAGCAAAAAATGCAGACAAGCCGGAAATTCATGGCGGCTTTGCACTTGCACATTTTGACGGCTCTGCCGAAGTAGAAGAAATGCTGCGTACCGAACTTAAAGTTACTGTGCGCTGCATACCTTTAGATGGCGACAAAACCCCTGGCGTGTGTCCATTTACAGGCAAGCCCAGTAAGCAGAGAGTTGTTTTTGCAAAGTCTTACTAAAGCTTAAAAACTTTTAAATTAAAAAACCAAATCAGAGTAATTCTGATTTGGTTTTTTTGTGAAGAATTCTTTTTAGGATTCTTTAGTTTTGACTCATTCATTTTGGATGAAGATCTTTGAAAAGTGTTTCTTGTTTAGAGATTTTAGAAACTTACTAGATTTATGTAGAGGTGTCAAAATGCCTCTCAGACGAGGCTTTAAAAAAAGCCACGCTGCGAGCGTATTACAATACGTAAGCTGTGTGGCTTTTTTAAAAACGCAGTATCAGAGGTATTTTCACACCTCTACAAAATGCGGACTGCGCCGTCTGCGGCGGAGGATACACTCTTTGCGTAAAACTTTAAAGACTTAGAAACCTCACGAACTCTGTTTGGAACATAGCCTTTTGCCTGCATTTTAGTGCGCCTTGCATTCAAAGTTTCTGTATCTAGATCTAAACTTATTGTGCGGTTTGGAATGTCTATGTCAATAATGTCGCCATTTTCGATAAGAGCAATATCGCCGCCATTTGCAGCTTCGGGTGAAGCATGGCCTATTGAAAGTCCGCTAGTGCCGCCAGAAAATCTGCCGTCTGTAAGAAGTGCGCAAAGTTTGCCAAGCCCCATGCTCTTCAAGAAAGTTGTAGGATAAAGCATTTCTTGCATGCCAGGGCCGCCTTTAGGACCTTCGTAGAGCACAACGACAACGTCCCCAGGGGAGATTTTACCTGCCAAAATTGCGGCAGATGTATCGGCCTCGCTATGAAATACTTTTGCTGTGCCTTTAAATTTTAGAATATTTTTATCGACCCCTGCAGTTTTAACTATGCAGCCGTCTTTTGCGATATTTCCAAACAAAACTGCCAAGCCGCCATCTTTTGAGAAAGCGTTTTCAAGATTTCGGATAATGCCTGTGTTTCTGTTAGTGTCAGAATTTTCTACATAAGTTGACTGAGAATAGGCTTCTAGGTTGAACTTATTTGCGCCTGTGGCTTTGTAGAATTTTTTAACTTCTGCGGGGCAGTCTTCAGATAAAATATCGTAAGCTTTTAGGGCGTCGCCCAAGTTTTTGCCTAGCACTGTTTTTGCAGATGTATTTAGAAGCCCCGCTTTTGCAAGCTCGTTTAAAATTCCGTAAATCCCGCCTGCGCAGTGAACGTCTTGAATATGCACGTTTGGCACGCTTGGAGAGACTTTGCAAAGGTTCGGAGTTACTTTAGAAAGAGCGTCTATGTCTTTCATAGTAAACTCAACTTCGCCTTCACGGGCAATTGCAAGCAGATGCAAAACTGTGTTTGTGCTGCCGCCCATTGCAATGTCTAGGCGCATTGCATTTAGGAAAGATTCTCTTGTTACTATTGAAAGCGGAAGCACATCTTTATTGTCGTTATCATAATAGTCCAAAGCCATTTCCACTATGCGCTTTGAAGCTTTTTGGAAAAGTGTTTTTCTTTCAGAATGCGTTGCAACAACTGTTCCATTGCCAGGCAAGGCAAGACCAATTGCCTCTGCCAAACAGTTCATAGAATTTGCAGTAAACATACCTGCGCAAGAGCCGCAAGTTTTGCAAGCAACACGTTCTATCTGCAAAGATTCTTCGTCTGACACATTGGGGTTTGCACCTGCAACCATTGCGTCAATCATATCGATTTCTTTAGTTTCGCCTGCAATTTCAACTTTAACAGACTCCATTGGTCCGCCGCTTACAAAAATTGTTGGTATGTTTAGGCGCATAGCAGCCATCATCATCCCTGGGGTGATTTTGTCGCAATTGGAAATGCAAATAAGGGCGTCGGCGCAGTGCGCTTTGCACATATATTCAACGCTGTCTGCAATAAGTTCTCTTGATGGCAGCGAGTAAAGCATGCCGCCATGCCCCATAGCAATGCCATCGTCTATGGCAATAGTATTGAACTCTTTTGCTATGCCGCCGGCCTTTGCAATTTCTTCGCAAACAAGCTTGCCTACTTTGTCTAGATGCACGTGCCCAGGCACAAATTGTGTAAAAGAATTGGCAACTGCAATAAGAGGTTTTTTGAAATCTTCCTCTTTTACGCCTGTTGCACGCCAGAGCGATCTTGCCCCAGCCATATTTCTGCCATTAAAACTTTTGCTTGAATTACGCTCTGCCATACATTTTTTTGTTGTACCTATATCAAATACTTTCAATGTATTAGGTAAAGATTTTTTTGATGGAATTTAATTTAAAGAAAATTTTAAAGGCTATGCTCTTTTCGACTAGCGAGTGGCTTTCGATTAAAGACATACAGGCAGTCATAACCCGCTATCACGAGGAAAACGAAATTCCCGATGATGCGCAAAGTGTTCCTGCGCCCATAGAAGGTGCTGACTTAATTGAAGGCAATACAGAGGCCGAGCAAACTATTTTGCGTGAAATCATCTCTCAAGTGCCAACTCTTCTTACTGCTACGCAAATAAGAGAAGCTATGGACGAAATTGCTGCCGACTTTGAAAACGCTGCAGAAAGCTGCAAGCTTGTGCAAGGCCCCAATGGCTTTAGACTCACTGTTGCGCCCGCGTATGCAGAATGGATTAGACTGCTGCGTAACGACCCACGCCCTCAAAAACTTTCGCAAGCGGCGCTTGAAACTTTGGCAATAATTTCTTATCGCCAGCCTGTTACAAGAGCTGAAATTGAAGCAATACGCGGCGTAAATGCAGACTCTGCCATTGCAAGGCTTACAGATAAAGATTTAATACGTGTTGTGGGGCGTGCAGACCTTCCTGGGCGCCCACTGCAATATGGAACAACTCCTGAATTTTTAGAATTTGTAGGCCTAAAAGAACTTGAAGAATTGCCTGCATCCGACGTGCTTAGCCCCAACCAAATTTCAGACTGGATTAAACGTGCAAGCAATCCGCAGCTAATGAAAAATGAAGACGTGGGCCTGCCCGCAGAAAACTTGCCCACCCCAGAAACTACAGAACCACAGCTTCCATTAGAAGAAGAAACATTTGAAGAAAACTCTGAGAAAAATCCTGAAAATACAGATGAATAAAGATAACTTCAGACAAGAAATAGACAGCCTAGACAGCAAAATTCTGGAACTTCTTAACCAGCGTATAGAATGCGCCAAAGCAATAGGCAAAATTAAATTAGAAAAAGGCGAAGAAATTTATGTTCCCAGCCGAGAAAGCAAAGTCTTTGAAAATTTGCTCTCTAAAAATGCAGGCAAAATTGCAGAAAGTTCTTTGAAGGCAATTTACAGAGAAATTATTTCGGCTTCAATTTCTGCAGAAAAAATTTTGAAGGTTGCCTACTTAGGGCCTGTTGCAACATTTACGCAGCAAGCGGCGCTAACAAGTTTTGGCTCTAGCGTTGATTACCTTACTATGCACTCTATTCCGGATATATTCACATCTGTTGAATTGGGCGAGGCAGACTACGGCGTAATACCTATTGAAAACTCTACAGAAGGTGCAGTTTTCCACTCAATGGATATGCTTGCAGAAAGTAATCTTTTAATTGTTGGGCAAGTGTATTTGCCAATTGAGCATTGCCTAATTTCAAAGGGCAAATTAAGCGAAATTAAAAAAGTTTGCTCTAAAGACCAAGCTATTGGTCAGTGCAGAAACTGGCTAAGAAGAAACTTACCTAACGTAGAAATTGAATACGTTGAAAGCACAAGTCTTGCTGTAAAAATGGCGCAGGAAAATCCTGAAATTGCAGCTATTGCAAGCGCAATTGCAAGCACTCACTACAACGTGCCCATGATAGAACGTGCCATCCAAGATAAGAAAGATAATGTTACACGCTTTCTTGTGATAGGCAAAAAGTCTGCGCCAAAACAAGATGGCGTTGAATACAAAACCAGCGTTGTGATGTCTTTAAATGACCGCCCGGGGGCGCTTGCTGAAATGATTTTGCCTTTCAGTAATTTCAACATTAATCTTACGAGAATTGAATCCAGACCAAGCAGAAAAAAATTGTGGGACTACCTATTTTTTATAGACTACAAAGGTCATTGGGACGACGAAACTTCTAAGCAAGTTTTCACAGAACTTAGCAAGCAGCTGCCGATGGTGAAATGGCTTGGCAGCTACCCCAATTCTTAGAGCCTATATGGGGCATGATGCTCCGTTGCATAAAAAAAACTTCTGAAAGTCATGTAGGTCACTACACTTCTTCCAGAAGTTTTTTTTGCATACTCGCCTGATGCCCCATCTAGGCTCTAAGAACATTCTGATTTGTATTAACATTTGGCGTGGGGTATTGTTGCGTCGAATATCTCTGCAATAGTCACGTACTTAGTACGCTCCTATCGCCTCGTATTCTAGCGCCTAGCCCGACGCTCAACACAATGCCTAAGAAAAATCAAACTGCTTAATCTAATTTCAATATTTATTTTTATGCTCCGTTACTAAAAAGAAGACAGGATTTAAATTTTCTGTCTTTTTTGTTTTTTTAATTTATTACTCTTTTTGCGTTGGGATTTCCCAGCCGCCGCCAAAAGCTTTATAGAGCGAGACTATATTTGAAAGCACTTGTCTGCGAGATTCTGCCAAGCTTTGCTGGGCACTTAGCATTGTACGCTGCACGTCCAGCAAATCTATAAATTCCAAGTAGCCTTCGTCTTTTGCTTTTAATGACATTTCGTAGGCTTTAACATTCTCTTTTACAGACTCTGCCAGAAGTTTTACACGCTCTGCTTCTTTACTTGTTGCAAGCAGATAATCTTCTGTTTCTTTTAATGCCTCATAAACTACTTTTTGCCAAGAAACACCTGCTGCCTCTGTTATGGCTTCTTGCATTTTTACATTGTAGTAGGTTTTGCCTGCGCTAAATAAATTCCATCTTGCTGTGGGCCCAACAGACCAAGAACCATACTGCGTTTCAAACATATTGCCCACGCTTGGAGCTCTGTATGAAATATCGCCTGATAAGTAAAACTTAGGATAAAAATCTGCCTTAGCCTGCCCTATTTTTGCGCTTGCTGATTTTATTTTATACTCTGCTGCAATAATATCTGGGCGACGTGAAAGAAGTTCGGCAGGCAAGGTTTCCGGCACTATAAATTCAAATTCAGGCATAGCTTTGAAATCTTTAAGTTCTTCTTTTAATGAGCCAACAGGAAGCCCCAAAAGAAGCTCTAGCGCGTATCTTGCTTGCAGAAGTTTTGTCTCAAAATTTGGAAGTTGCGCTGCTGTTGCGTTAACTTGAGCAAGCGCCCTTACAGAACTTAGCGGCGACTCTGTTCCCGCCTCTGCCCTGCGTTTCATTACATCATAAGTATTTTTTTGCGTCTCAAGATTTTCTTTTGTGATTTTAAGTTCTTCTTGGTATGCCCTATATAAATAGTAACCTTGCGCAACTTCGCTTGCCACGCTTATTTGCACTGCATACATATCGGCCTGCGAGGCAAGGTAGTCTGCCTCTACAGATTCTATGCTGCGCCTTGTTTGACCAAAAATATCTATCTCCCACTCGGCACTTAAGCCTGCGTTATAAGACGGCTTTGTTGCAGTAGTGCCACTGCCGGACTCTTTCATCCCTGCGTTAGCATCTAAAGTAGGAAACAAACCGCTTTGTGCAGAGCCTAGCGAAGCTCTTGCGGCTGCCAAATTTGCCCTTGCTATTTGCAGGTCAAAATTATTTTCAAGCGCACGCTCAATTAAAGAATTCAGAGTTTCGTCTTCAAAAATTTTCCACCAATTTGCAATTTCTTCGGCAGAAACTTCTTTCGTTTTTTTATCTTTTGAATTCTCAAAACTTTCGGGCAAATCGCTTTTGGGTTTTTCAAAATCAGGACCAACTGCGCAAGCTGAAATAAAGCAAGCAGCAGTCAAAAAAATTGTTAGTTTGAAAAATTTATTCATATCTTAAAGCTTCTATAGGATCTAACTTTGCAGCCTTCCAAGCAGGGTAATATCCAAAGATAAGCCCCACCGACGCCGATACCCCAACAGACAAAACTATTGCAGGATAAGAAACCTCTGACGGCCACCCCATTGCAGAAGCTAAGCCCAAAGAAATTCCATGCCCAACAAAAATTCCCAAAATTCCGCCTATCAAACAAATAATAACAGACTCTATCAAAAACTGCCTTAAAATATTGCCTGCCTTTGCGCCCACTGCCATGCGAAGTCCAATTTCTCTTGTGCGCTCTGTAACAGAAACAAGCATAATATTCATTATTCCAACGCCCCCTACAAGAAGCGAAACAAAGGCAACGCACAAAAGTAAATTTGTTGTTGTTTTAGTTTGCTTGGTAAGAAAGTCTGTAAACTCTGTCATTGTTCTGATAGAAAAATCGTCGTCCATATTCGACGCAAGTTTGTGACTTTGCCTTAGGCTTGCCCTAACTTCCGTAATTGCACGCTCAACGCTTTCTGCATTTACTGCGCTTATAGAAATTGTGTCTACATTCTGGAATTTTACCGGCGGCAAATTTTTGTCTGACACAGGCGCATAAAGCGCTGTGCTTGCAGCATAAATATCTGAAGTAGAACTTGTACTTGTTGTGCTAGACGTGCTTGCCCCAACAGAGCTTATTGAAGTTTGCCCCGCCCCTTTTAGCCTTGCTTTTACTGCTGTCCAGGGCGCATAAATACAGTCGTCTTGGTCCATGCCAACCATATTTGCACCCTTAGATTTTAATATGCCTACAACTTTAAAAATTACATTTTGTATTCTGATTTCTTCGCCAATTGGATTAGTGTCTCCAAAAAGTTCACGCACTATTGTTGTGCCTATTACGCAAACTTTTTGCCCTCTGCTGACTGCAGTTGCGTCGAACATTTCGCCATCTGAAATTTGCCAATTGCCTATTTGAAGATAATCTGCATTTACGCCATTTATAAAAAACGGACTCCAATTTTTGCCTCCGTAAACAACCTGCCCTCTTACTGAAACTACAGGGCTTACAAGGCTTACGCTCTCGCAATTTTTTAAAATATTTTCCGCATCTTGAGCTGTCAAATTTGCCTTCGCCCCCGAACCTGCGCTCACGCCGCCCATCATGCTTGCGCCGGGGCGAATTGTAATAACATTTACGCCCATTGAAGAAATGTTTTTCTTTAGCACGCTTTGCGCCCCATTGCCAATTTCTACAAGCGCAATCACTGCCGCAATGCCAATCACAATGCCAAGCGTTGTCAAAAATGTACGCATAGGATTGCGCATTATTGACTTTGTAGAATTTTTTAACTCTCTTAAAATTTTCATTTTTTTAAATGGGCTGTAACCTTGTATCCTCTGCAATTTCGCCGTCTAAAAGGCGTATCACACGTTTTGCACGTGCGGCAATTTCTGCCTCGTGAGTAACAAGAATTATTGTAACTCCATCGTTTTTATTTATCTCTGTAAAGATATTCAAAATTTCTTCGCTCATTTTTGTGTCAAGATTTCCTGTGGGCTCGTCTGCAAAAAGAATTTTTGGCATATTAACCAAAGCTCTTGCAATTGCAACACGCTGCTGCTGCCCGCCGGAAAGTCTTGAGGGCTCGTGATCCATTCTGTCTGCAAGCCCAACTCTCTCTAAAACAGACTTTCCCATTTTTATCATCTCTGCTTCTGACAAGTGAGACGCAGTATAGCTTAAAGGCATTATCACATTTTCTAAGGCGCTTGTTCTTGGAAGCAGATTAAAGCTTTGAAAAACAAAGCCTATTTTTTTGTTTCTTATATCTGCCCTGCCATCACTGTTAAGCCTTGAGATGTCTATGCCATCTAAAAAATAGTCACCGGAACTTTGCCTGTCTAGGCAGCCCAAAATATTCATCAAAGTACTTTTGCCAGAGCCTGAAATTCCTGTGAGCGCAAGAGTGTCGCCAAGTTCTACATCAAGCGTAATGCCCTTTAGAACAGGCAAAATAATGTCGCCCATTATGTAGTCTTTTTTGAGATTTCTCAGCGAAATTAAACTCATATTATTTTGCCCCCTGAGAAGGCTGATTTTGCCTGCTGCCCCTAAAACGCGGAGGCGTTGGCGTAAACGGATTTGAACCCGCAGCCTGCGGCGCAGACAAAGAAGTTTCAAGTCCCAAAACTACGTTCGCAGATTCGCTAAGATTTTCTGCAATAATTTCTGTGAAAACGCCGTCGCTTAAACCTGTTTTTATTTGCAATGGACTTAGCTTATTATCTGCATTTCTTAGCCAAATTTTTTTGCCTTTGGGGATTTCTAAATTCTCTGCAATAAGACTTTCGTCAGGTCTAAAACGCAGCGCAGCATTGGGCACTGACCAGACTGACTTTTTGCTTTCTATCTCAAACTTTAAATTTGCAGTCAAGTAAGGCAAAAGTATTCCATCAGGATTATCTATCAAGACTTCTACAATATAACTTACAACGTTTTGCGACATTGTTGCGTTCATTCTAATTTTGCCTACGCTGCCCTTAAAATCTAAATTAGGAAAGGCATCAACTGTGAATGTAACATTTTGCCCAATTTTTATAGAGCCAATATCGGCCTCGTTCACCGAAGCCCAGATTTCCATTTTCTCAAGATTTTTTGCAATTAAAAACAAGCTGCTTGCATTCATACTTGAAACAACTGTTTGGCCAACGTTTACTTTTCTGTCTATTATAATTCCGTCAACAGGCGCTTTAATTACGCAGTAACCAAGATTTCTTTTTGCAGTGCTAACGCCTGCCTCAGACTGAACAATCTCTGCATCTGCTTGGATTATTTGCGCTTTGGCAGATTCTACTTGGGCTTTCGCTTGTTCGTAAGCAGATAAAAAAGAATCGTAAGAAGCTTGGCTGAGAACGTCTGAAACGCCCAATCTTTCTGCACGCTTCCAATCTCTGTCGGCTTTTTTAAGTGCGGCTTCTGCGACAAGCAGTCCTGCTTCGGCCTTGTTTTTAGACGCCTTTGACGCCGCCAACCTTGCCTCTGCTTCACGCAGGTCAGAGCGTGGAATTTCGTCATCAATTAGAGCTATCATATCGCCCTGCTTAACTTTTGAAGCATAATCCACAGTCTTACCTGAGAGGTCTTTTCCAAAGCTTAAAATTTCGCCGGAAACTCTTGCGCCAACGTCGATAATGTCTTCTGGCTCAAGCGTGCCTGTTGCGTCAATTTGCAAGCAAATATCACGCTTTGCAAGTTCACCCAATTTAAAAACTACAAGAGTCTTTTTTGCAGATGAAAAATAAAAGTAGGCGCCCGCCGCAACACACAGTAAAATCACAAAACTTATGACAATTTTTTTTCTAAAGATTCTTTTCATATTTTCGACAATATAAGTGAAACAAAATATATATAAGATAGTTTCACAAATTTTAAGCTTTTACAAAAATAATTTGTAAAGACCCAGAATTATAATACTATCTTAAACAAACATTCATCTGGTTAAATTTATGGAAAAAACAAAAATCGCCTCTTTCGGAGAAATAGTTTGGGATGTATTTCCAAAAGAAAAAATATTAGGCGGCGCACCACTTAACTGCGCATACTACTGCCAAACTCTTGGCGCAAACAGCAAAATAATAAGCGCAATTGGCGCAGATGAAGATGGAAATAAAGCGCTGGAACTAATTAAAAAATTAAACTTGGAAACTAACTGCATACAAGTATCCAATGAGTTTCCTACAGGCAAAGTTCTTGTAAAAGTAAACGAAACTGGCGACGCAAATTATGAAATTCTCTCTGACTGCGCATGGGATAGCATAGAACTAAGCCCCGAAACACTGGACTTTGTAAAAGATGCAGATGCTATTGTATTTGGTACGCTCTCTCAGCGCAGCATGAAATCCAGAGAAACTTTAAACAAAATTATTAGGGCGTGCCCTCAAAAAGCACTCAAAGTTTTTGATGTTAATTTGCGCCAAAATTTTTATTCTAAAGACATTATCATAAGTTCGCTAGAGCTTTCAAACATACTAAAATTAAATTCCGAAGAACTAAATATTTTGGCAGAAATTTTAGAAATTAAAGGCGATAGTAAATCGCAGGCAAAATATTTGCTGGAGCGCTTTAAACTAAATTATCTGATACTCACAAAAGGCAAATTCGGACACAGCATTTTTGCAGAAAATCTAGAAATTAACGCAAGAGCTAAAGCCACAAAAGTTATAGACACTGTTGGCGCCGGCGACTCTTTCACTGCAGCATTTATAACAAATATTCTGCAAGGCAAAAGCCCAAACGAAGCCTCTGAAGCCGCAGCAAATATGGCAGCAGAAATTGTTGCAAAACGTGGCGCACTTTCAATTTAATTTGCTTTATTTGCGAGATAACTTTTAAAAATCAAATTCTTGTTGATTTGAATTTTTAGAAATTTCTGCTTTTTTAAGATTTGAAGTTTCAGTTTTTTCTTCGCCAGAATTTGAAGTTTTTAGCATTTCCAAAAACGCTGCTTCGCTAAGAATTTTGACACCCAGTTCTTTTGCTTTGTCTAACTTGGCAGAGCTTTCGCTTTCTGAAATTAAAAAATCTGTAAGTTTGGAAACGCTAGAAGAAATTTTGCCGCCAAGTGCTTCTATCTTTGCTTTTGCTTCGTCTCTGCCCATAGAAGAAAGTGCGCCTGTTAGCACAAAAGTTTTGCCAGAAAGTGTGCCTCTTAAATTGTCTTCTTTTAGCTTAAAATTCAAATTTGCTTCTCTTAATTTTTCTATAATTTTCAGATTTTCTTCTGACTTAAAAAAGCTTATCACAGATGAAATTATTTTTTCTCCAACGCCGTTTACGCTGGCAAGTTCGGCTTCATTTGCATTTTTGAGCGCATCCAAATTTTTAAATTTGTTTGCAAGGTCTTTTGCGACACGTTCGCCGACATAGGGAATTCCCAATGCGGCAAGAAGTCTCCAAAGTTCTACAGATTTACTTTTTGAGATTGAGTTCAAAAGATTTTCTATGCTTTTTTCTTTAAAATTTGAAAGTTTTGCCAAATCGCTTTCGCCTAATTTATATAGGTCTGAAAAATTTTTAATCAGGTTTAGCTCTACTAATTCAGAGACCACTGCCTCGCCCAAGCCTTCAATATCCATGCAAGATTTTGAGGCAAAGTGAATTAGTCTTCTGCGCACTTGCTCCGGGCATTCTGGATTTATGCAGCGTAAAATTGCCTCTGTTGAATTTCTTACAAGTTTTGAGCCGCAAGCAGGGCAATGTGTTGGCTCTTGAAATGCGTAAGAATTTGCTTCCCTTTTTGCAGGAAGTATTGTTACAACACTGGGGATAATTTCCCCTGCTTTTTCTATAAGTGCGTAATCGCCCACACGAATATCTCTGCGTCTTATTTCTTCAAAATTATGCAAGGTTGCTCTTGAAACTTTTGAACCAGAAAGAGGAACCGCTTTTTTCGAATTTTTAAAACGAGCGTCTTCTAATTCTGCAACAGGAGTGATGGCGCCTGTGCGCCCTACTTGCAAAGTAATTTTATATATTATGACTTCTGCACGCTCTGCTTTAAATTTCCATGCACTTGCCCAACGTGGAGCTTTTGCCGTAGAGCCTGCAATTTCGTGAAGCGCAATTTCATCTAACTTAATTACTGCTCCGTCTGTGTTGTAATCAAAGTTTTTTCTTTTTTCTTCAAGCTCTGAAATTTTTTCAAAAACCTCTTTTGCGCCGCAAGCTTTTGCCTGCCACTGCACAGATGGCAGCCCCAAGCTTTTAAGAAAATTTACAAGCTCTGACTGTTTTTTAAGCTCTGCGCCTTCTAGCCTTCCCACCGCATAAAAGCAGGCATAGAGCTTTCTTTGCTCTAAGATTTTTTTGTCTAAAAGTTTGAGAGTTCCCGATGTTAGATTGCGTGGATTTGCATAGAGAGCTTCTTTTTTTTCCGAAATATTTTCTTCGGAAAGTTCGCCTTCAAATTCTGCATTCAATTTCTTTTCAATTTCTTCCGACTGTTTTTTTTGTATATTTTCAAAGTCGGAATTGCGCATAAAAGCTTCCCCCCTAATTTCCAAAAGCGTTGGAATATTACTTCCGCTCAAAGTTTGGGGCAAATTTTTTATGACACTGGCGTTGCGTGTAATGTCGTCTCCAAATTCTCCATCGCCTCTTGTTATAAGGCGTGAAAGTTTTCCATTTATATAGATTGCAGAAATTCCTGCGCCGTCAATTTTAGGCTCTATTGAGTAGCAAAGTTCTGCGTCTGTTTTTAGAACTTTTTTGAGGCGGTCGTTAAAATCGCTAAGTTCATCATAGCTAAAAACATTATCCAAGCTTAACATTTTTGAAAGATGAGGATATTTTTTAAAGCCTTCTGAATTGTCTGCGCCAAGTTTTTTTGTGGGCGAATTTTCATCTGCAAATTCAGGATGTTCAGCTTCTAATTTTTTTAGACGCTCCATTTGTTTGTCAAACTCTGCATCGCTGATTGTAGGAGCGTTTTCAAGGCGATAGCGGCGCTCATGCTCTTTTAAAAATGCACGCAAATTTTCTATCTCGGCTCTTAGTTTATCCATCTTTTTTCTTTCCAAAACTATCGCATTTTTGCACTGCAGATTCAAGGCTCTTTTTCAAAAATCAAGTAAAATTTTTGCAAACGAGTGCCTTTATTCCAACAGATCAAAAGTATCAAAAGTAAGCCTTTAATCCAAAGTATCAAAAGTAGTTTTGCCAAAATCAAGAAGCTGTGATATATTGCGAACTTATGAACGCAAAATCATTTTCACAAACTTTAGCACGCGGCTCAAGGGCGCGCTTTAGTACAGTTAGGAACTTGAGACCAGAATCTCTTTCAAGAGCTCTTGAAGCTTTTGAAGCGGGTAACTTAGCAGAGGCTGTTAAAATATTTGAAGGCATTATCAAACGTGATGATGTCATTAGCGGCCTCTTTTTAAAACGTTGCAAGTGCGTGGCAAGGCTTGAAGGAGAAGTTATTGAACTTGAAGACAGTCCTAAGGCAAAATTACATGCGCAGGCTTTAAGAAAGTTTTATGACTCTATTGAGCTTACAGATTTTTCTGACTTAAATATAAAAGGAGGCTTAAGGCTTCTTATTATGCAAATGATGAGTGCAGTTGCGATGAAGTATTCTGCGCACAGTATTGAATGGCTCAGAAAAGGAGACTACATCAGTGCAAAGCTAAAGCACTATCCTCTTTGGATGTTTGAAAATACAGATGGCAGATTGCGAATTTTAGAACGTGAAGGCCAGCTTACAAAAGGCACTGAGCTTAAAGAAGACGAATGGCTAATCACTTGTTCAGATGGTTTAATGCCCGCAAGCTCTATTGCATATTTATATAAGCAGCTGGCGCTTAAAGATTGGATAATTTACTGCGAGCGCAATGGAATGCCCGGCGTAAAAGCAAAAACAGACGCCTACCCCGGCACTGCCCAATGGGAAGCCGCTTGCGAGGCAGCAAAAGATTTTGGCGCAGAATTTCATGCAGTATTTTCTCAGGGCACAGATATTGAAGCTATAGACCTTTCTAGCAGAAGTACTCTGCCATATCCTGAATTAGTTGACAGAATGGACAGAATGTTATGCGCACTTTGGCGCGGCGGAGACCTTTCTACTATGAGCGGAAATTCAAGAATGGGCTCTGAGTCTCAGTGGTATGAATCTAGCCTTATTGAAGAAGACGACTCTGAAAATATTTCTTCAACGTTGCATTCTCAGTTAGACAAAAAACTTATAAAATTAAGTTTTGGTGATGAAGAGCCGCTTGCAAAATTTGTATTAAAATTACCGGATTACGAAGTAAAAGTTGCCGAACTAAATGTCATTGAGCGCCTTGCAAAACTTGGTCTAAAGCCCGATGAAATGAAGCTTGCAAAGCGATTTGCATTCCCACTTGCACAAGAAGATTCTGAAAATGAAATCAAGTAGCGAAAACTTTATTCAGCTTCTTTCACCCTATGGCAATTGGCAGCACAAATATGGAATGCAAATTGTAGACAAGCTTGCGGGCGACAAAATTAAAAAGGCTTTTCTAAATAGTTTCGACAGATTCTTGGGGCTTCCAATTTATTTGGGGCACCCTGACGAAGGCAAAAATGCAAAGTCTGCAAAAGCTGTTGGGCGTGTTGAAAATATAAGTGTGACTAAAGAGGGCATCGCCATCAGCGCACGTTATTTCCCTGAAACTCAAGAGAAACTAAACTCCGGCAAAATTAAATGGCTATCGCCCAGATGGCGCATGGAAAAATTGCCTGACGGAACGTTTAGACCAGTAAAATTAATTTCGGTTGGACTCACAAATAATCCTAATATTCCTAGGGCAGGAACTATACTGCAAACGGAATTTACTCAGGATGATTTGCTTTTGAAAAGAACAAAAGAAGCAAAGGATTTTTGCTTAAGCGCAAAGAAAAATGCTGAAACTGCCGCAGAAAAATCTGCACAAATTTCAAAAGAATCAGAGCGCCTTAAAAGGGAAAACTTAGATGCAAGACTTAGTGAAAGTTTTTCGTCGCCCCTGCCTCACGAGCTTGCACAGCTTGCTATGCAAAGATCCAAAGAAACCGGAGAAAGCTATTTAGACGCGTTCACAACGCTTCGCAAAAAATATTGCAAGGCTAAAAAATTTAGAGAGCAAGAAGGCTCTCTTAAAACAACAAACTAAAATAATAATATGAAAAAAATAATAAAAATCGTTTTTAGCGGGCTTACAAAACCTCTAAAAACTTTGCTAAATAGAAATGCTTTTTGCAACATTGCAGAAGGCACTCACGCAGGGCATATAAGCTCTATTGCAAACGAAGTTTTTGGGCAGTCTTATCTGCTTGCAAAATTTCAAAACGGGGGCGTTGCACCTGCAAACCTTGGCGACACAGCAATTGGCGTTTGTACTGATTGCGGCGAAGCCGGCGACATTATTGACATTGCGCTTGCAGGCTCTGCAGCAGACACATTCCTTTGTGTAAGCGATGCGGCTATCACTGCCGGCGACAAGCTATATGGCGTTGCTGGCGGCAGGGTTTCGCCTATTGTTTGCAGCGGCGCAATCAAGGTTGGAGTAGCTATGAATGACGCTCCTAATGGCGGTCTTGTGGAAGTTGATCCGCAGGGTTTTGGGATGAGCGCATTCAATCTTGTTTCTGCGGGATCTTACACTTGGGTAGGCTCTACTAAGACAGAAAAGCTTATCGCAACAGGCTTAAAAGACACAGACATAATTATTGCAAGCATCTTAAAGTATGGCTCTGCAGAAAGAAATGTTGCTGCAAAAATTTTGTCAGACTCTGGCGAAATTGAATTTACGCTAGACCAAAATGGCGTGGCGGGAAGCACAAAAATTAACTGGATAATCATTAGAAACTAATAGTATGGAAAATAATAATATCGATTTCGCAAACGAAAATAAATTCAACGCGGCAACCTACTCTGAGGCGCTAACAGCTTTTACTGTTGGCTGGAGAGACGAAACTCTGTCAGGACTTCTTGACTTTATTGCCCCTCCTGTTCCTGTTGGCAGACGCTTTGAATTCAAACGCTCTGACAACGCAGAAGCCTTCTATTCTGAAAGCGACGATCTAAGAGCCATTGGTTCTGAATTCAAAAGAGTGCGCTATAATGGAGAGTCCGTAAACGAAAAAACTCTGAACAAGGGTTTGACTATGCGTATAGATCACGACGAAGTTTATGGTGACAATTGGCAGGAACGCTACACACAAGTTCTCTTGCAGCGCCTGGTAAGAAACGAACTTCGCAGAGCAATTACTGCGCTTGAAACTATCGCAAAAAATAGCGGCACAAATACCATCTGGAGCGACAAAGCAGACAGCACTTGCAATCCTGAAGCAGACTTGCGTGCAATTCTTGTTAAAGCTGCTGACGAAAGCGGCGTGCGTCCAAACAGAATGTTAATTGGCGAAGATGCGTGGAATATGCGTTTAACTTGCCTAGAAAATCAATCTTCATCTGTTGCTTTCAGAGCAGGTGCACTAACTCCTAGCGAACTTGGCGCAAAGCTAATGCTAGATGGCTGCGAAGTTATTTCTGCAAGATATCAGCAAACACCCAGCGTTAAAGCAAAACTCGCTGCAGACAAGGTTTTTGCATTCTGCGCATTTGACGGAATCTCTAAGGACGAGCCTTCTAATCTAAAGCGTTTCTTTACGCCAACCCAAGAAGGTTCTTTATACAGAGTTTACTGCGACGAACACGCAAAGTACACAGACATTACTGTTGAACATTACTCAAGCATCATTGCCGCAAGCGATCTAGGCGCAGTTGCAATGACTATCACTAACAAATAAACACCCATAAAAAGCGCTGCGCATCTGCAAAATGATGCGCAGCGTCTTAAAAAAAGATTAAAATGAATTGGATAATTTTAAAAAAATCAGACTTGGAATCTTCGTTGAATTTTCCGCAGTTAGAGCAGCTAAAGTCTGCAGAATTTGCAAGCCCCGGACATGACATTTTGGAAGACATAATTTCATCTGTAACTGCAAGAGTAAGGGCAGAAATTGCCGCAAGCGGCAGAAATGCGCTAGAATCGGATCATTTAAAAATTCCGCATGAGCTAAAAGAAGTGGCGCTCAGTTTAGTTTTGGAAGCCTTGCAAGCAAGAATTCCATCTCTTAAATTTGGCGAAATTTTAGACAGGCGCGCAAGCATTGCCAGAGAAACTCTTTTAAGAGTGGCAAAGGGAGAATTGCCTGTTTCTGCGCCCATTCTTGGCATTAAAGGCGCAAGCGCAAAGGCTGTAAAAATTTGCACATGCAGAAAAAATCGCATAAACAGAAACTCAATGGAGGGCCTGTAATGCAAAAGGGTGAATTAGACAAAGTACAAGAAACGCTTGCAAAAAGGCTGCTTACAATCAGCGCTTTAAGTACTGCAAATATTTTTCAAGAAGGCGCAAAATTGTTTGAAACAGGCGCAGGTAAAATGTGCGGACTTTCTATAACTGTAAAAATTCCCATACCGCTTTGCGCCTCTAAATATACGGCAGGTCCTGTGTTTTCAAAACTTTTGCTGCAAGTAAAAATTGAAAGGGATGCAAGCCTTGCAAAACACACTCCGTCTATCACAACAATTGCAGAAAGTGTCACAAAAGCTCTGCATTTGTGGGAGTTTCCGCTTGAGTGTGGTTATGGCAAAATTTCTTTGGCACCGCAAAGTCCTTGGCAAAATTTAGAGCACGAAACCAGTGCGCTGTCTTCTGTTTTAATAAATTTCAACACTCAATCAGTTTTAGGATAGGCATGAAAATATCTTTCGGAAAAATTGAAATTTGCGCTGAAAAAGAACTGGCAAAAAACTTTTCAGTAAGTCTAAAAAAACGCTTGCAGTCTGACGACATTATTGACGCACAAAGCCCAATTTTGTGCGACAAAGGAAACGCCAGATATACAATTTCTTTTGGAATTGAAAGAGCGCATAAGAGCCCTGACCTTGCAGAAATTTTTGCCTTTGAATTTTTAAAAAATATTTCTGAAGAAGCGCAGGCAGACTTGAAAATTTCTTGGGCTAAAAATCTTAAAAAACAAAATTTAATTTTCAAAAATGCGGTGCTTGTACGCAGTTCGTCAAGCCTAGATGAAAGCATTAGCATGCACAATTTTGAATTTCTTGCAGGCAAAGGAGAATAATTATGAATGAAGAATTAAAAAATTTAGAGGAAGATTTGAATCAGGCAATAGAGGAATTGAAAGCGCAAATTGTGTCGCTAAACAATATGATAATTCAAATCAACATACAGCTTGAAGAAGCAAGTTCACAACTGGCTGCAATTAGGAATGAAATATGAAGTGGAAAATCAAAATCAATGAAGTTCAAAAAGAACTTTCTCAAACAAATATCATAAGCGCTCAGCTGAGAAAGCGCTCGCTTGCTGCTGACGAATTTTCTATTTTTTCTTATGAGACAAATTTTGCAAATTCAGGCGACACTATAGAAGTCTTTTATGGAGAGCTTAAAAGATTTAAAGGGCTTTTGGCATTTAAAAAAATTGTTAAGTCACCCGATGGAGACCACTTCAACTATGTCTTCAAAGGCCCTTGGCAAGACCTTACTGAGCTTATGTATATGCAAAGTTGGGATGAATACGTGGACTCTGACAACTTGAACTTTTTGAAGGCAAAAACTAGGGTCGTATTAAATGTGGATAAAGAAAAAAAAATGATTTCAGCAGGAAATCAAGTTGAAGAAATTATTAATTACGCAAAAACAGAAGGCGTAGATATAGACCTAAAGCTTAAGCAAATAGACTCTACTTTTCTTGGCGATGAAATTAGCGACATAACCTGCGCCAATGCAATTTTACGCACCTTGCATTGGGCTCCTGATATAGTTGGATATTTTGACTATGGCGCAAATAGCCCCACTTTAGAGCTTTGTAGGCGCAAAAATCTGGACCACATAGATCTTAGCTATGCAGAAATTAAAAAATTTAGTTTTTGCGAAAGAGACGACCTGCGCCTTGACAATGTTTGCATAATCTACGAAAAGACAAAAAATGTTGGCGATAAAACATACAGAAGCTCAATAAGAGATATCTATCCTCCCAATTCAAAAGTAGGAGGCAAAAAATCTTTAGTGATGACCGTACCTTTAAATACGCAGAATTCAAATATTCAAAATAACAAAATTGAAACAGCGCCTATTCATGAAAATGAAATTAAT
>JAVBSE010000149.1:0-7833 GCA_031547315.1 Opitutales bacterium | reverse complement strand
CCGTCGCCGACGGTGATGTCGGTGATGACGAGGTCGGTCGGGGGCGTGGGGTCGACGAAGTCGATCTCGGGGGCTTGAAAGAAAAATATTAGATTCTATGCGTGCAGACCCTGTTAATACAGGCTTTGCCTTTAGCCCAAGTTTGCAAAAAAGAGCAAAGCTTGTTGATGAATTTACAAAAGATATTGCTTACTTTTCTTGGATGTTTGCAAGTCCATCAAGAATGAATTTTATTAAAACAGAACTTTATTCTAAAAAATTGCCAGACTATTTTGCAGAGGCAAATGAGATAAAACAAAAGGCTCTTGAAGCGTACAAGATGCCTCTTTTGATAACAGGTTATGTTGCAGCTTCAGGCAATTTTGTTCTTGATGGAGAGCCTTCTGAAGTCATGGGTTTAAACGTTAAAGGAGACTTTGAAGCAGTTACAGAAAGCACTGCGGCAAAATTTACGCCCTTGTTTAAGAAGCAGTAGGCATAAACTCCAGATAAATTTAAGAGCGATTTTCATAATCGCTCTTTTTTATTAGCAGTATTCATTTAAATGCCTATTTAAATTTAAAAATACTTGTTTTTTTACATATCCTTAAGGAGACGCAAAGTGTTTTTTATTCTCCAAAAAATGCTTTAATTTCGGCGGCGCTTATTTCTTTGCAGGTGCGCTTGCCATCCGGCGTAAACATTGGGCTTTTGCATGCAAACAAATTCTTTAAGAGCAGCTTTGCCATGTCGGCGTGTTCAATTAAATCTGCGCCTTGGGTTCTTGTGCTTGCAAGCTTTGCGAAGACCTGATTTGCAAGCGTTTTTTTGCCAAAAGATGAACCTTCTTCTTTTGCAATTTCAACAAAATCTTCAATAAATTTTCCTGCTAAGGTAAATTCTATCCAAGTTGGAATTGCGCTGATTCTGTAAAAATTTTCGCCAAATTCTTCTATTGAAAAGCCGCATTTTTGAAATGCGCTTAAATTGTTTTTAAAAATTTCGTTATCGCTTCTTGTGAATTCAATATTTATAGGGATAAGCAGGGCTTGGGCTTCTGCTTTTTCGCCTTCTAGGCTGCGCATAATTTTGTCGTAAGAAATGCGTTTTAGCGCAGCAGGTATAGACATTAAAATCAGCGAATTAGACTGTGTTTCAAAGAGTACAAATTTTTTGTTTAAGTGGCTTAAATATTTCCAAGAAGCTTCTATGCTTAAATTTTCATTTTCTGTTTTTTGGGTATAAAAAACTTCGGCATTTGAATTGGTTTTAACGCCTTCATTTGTTTTAAAAATTTCCTTAAGGTTCGCATTTTTATTTGCGGCAAGTTCTGCCTGTAAATTTTGCGCAGCTATTTGGATTGGGCTTAAGTTTTCTATTGCTTGGCGCCTGCTAAAAAAACTTTCAGGCATGGGCTCTTTGGGAATATGATTGTATGTACTGTCTGCTTCAATTTTTACCTCTTCGGGTTCAGAAATTTTAGGTGCGTCAAAGCTTTCTTTTGGCGCAAAATTTTCTAGGCTGTCTGCTAGGGCGGCAAGTATTGCATTGCGCAGAGCGTAGTCGTTTTTTAAACGCACTTCACGTTTTGCAGGATGTACGTTTACGTCTACAAAGCGAGTATCTAAATTTATAAATAAAAATGCAGCAGGGTAGCGCCCAGATGGAATGGCATCTTCATAGGCTTCTTTAAGTGCAGAATAAACTATTCTGGAATCAATTGGTCTGCCATTTATAAATGTGTAAATATTGCGTGCGCTTGCCCAAGATTCATTAGGCTTAGAGACTGCGCCCTCAATAGAAATTCCATAGCTTTCAAAGGATTTAAGCGGCATGAGCTTGTCTGAAATTTCTGCTCCAAAAATTTTTTCAACTCTTTGAATTAAAGATTTTGTAGGGCTAGATTTGAATACAGTTTTGTCGTCTTCTAAAAGAGTAAAAGAAACGTCGGGGCGTGACAGCGCATAGAGTCTGCAAGTTTTTATAATATGCTCTGCTTCTGTATTGTCTGTTTTTAAGAACTTGCGCCTTGCGGGCACAGAGCAAAATAGGTCTTCAACTATCATTTGCGTGCCACTGTCTATTGCACATTCTTTTACGTCTTTGATTTGACCTGCAAAAATTTCTATCTTTGTACCTAGCGTTTGCGCTGTGGGTTTTGTGAGTATGGTAAATTTTGATATGCTGGCAATTGATGGTAGGGCCTCTCCTCTAAAGCCAAAGCTAAGCACTGTATCAAGGTCTGCGGCAGTTTTTATTTTGCTTGTGGCGTGGGCTTCTAGGGCAGTGAGCGCTTGGTCTTTGCGCATGCCATGCCCATTGTCTGTAATTTTTATGAAACTTTTGCCGCCATTTTTAAAAGAAATTTCAAGCTTAGTTGCCTTTGCGTCCAGAGAATTTTCAAGCAATTCTTTTACTGCGCTGGCAGGGCGTTCTATGACTTCGCCTGCCGCAATTTTATTTGCAACATCATCGCTTAAAATTCTAATTTCTGGAAGTTCTTCTGCCATTTTTTAAGAACTTATGTTGGGGTTTTTCTTTGCAGAAATGTGGGCCCAAAAAATAAAGCCCAGACCTGCAATCAAGCAAAATACAGAATAGAATGTGCCCTTGCTAAAGCCTAAAATCAGCGCAGAGTCAGGTTCTCTGAACATTTCGCAAAATATGCGCGCTATTGAGTAGAGTATTAAAAATTCTCCGCAAATTTGCCCTCTTTTTGGTTTAGACACCCAAAATCTAAATTGCAGAATTAGAAATATTAAAAGCCCCTCAGCCAGTGCTTCATAGAGCTGCGAAGGGTGGCGGGCTGCAATTTTTTCAAGAGGTGTGCCCATTGGTGCGCTGTGCGGAAATATCATTGCCCAAGGTGCGTTAGAGATTTTTCCCCAAAGTTCGCCATTTATAAAATTGGCAAGCCTGCCAAAAAATATTCCGGGGCCCACAACTGTTACTATTAAATCTGCCAAAGTAAGAAACGCAACTTTGTGAATTTTTGAAAACAAAAATGTGGCTATAAGAACGCCAATAAAGCCCCCATGGCTAGACATTCCGCCATTCCAGATTTGAAATATGCTAAGCGGGTTTGAAAGAGTTCCTTCCAAATTATAAAAAATGCAATAGCCAAGCCTTGCGCCTAAAATTATCCCCAAAAGTTGATAGCTTAGCATACTGGAATTTTGGTCGTAAGAAAGGGGAGAGCGCCCCTTTTTTGTGTACAAATTAAACATTAAAAGCCCAAGCACAAAGCCTGCCAAATAAGCAAGTCCATACCAACGCACTCCTGCAATTGGCCAGCTTTCAGGGAAGTGAAGTGCAAATGGGTCGAACTGCACAAGATAGTGGGAAAATATTTCCAAGTTAAAATTCATGGCTTTGTATTTTTTCAGACTTTGAAAAAATCGCAAGAATTTTGAGAGCTTAAATTTAAGTTTGAACTTAAAAACGAAATACTTAGTGTCGATAGAATAAAAAATATAAAAATGAGCCAGTTCGACATCAAAAAACTAATCGAAACCCGCCAGGGAGAAAACTACGAACTTCACGACAAATATGTGAATAAAACTTTTGTGAAGGTTCTTCGCACAATTGGCCTGGACAAGTGCTACACAAGAGCAAAAGGCTGCTATCTTTATGACGCCGAAGGCAATGATTACTTAGACTTTATAAGCGGCTATGGCGTTTTTGGAATAGGGCGTAATCATCCTGTTGTGGGCAAGGCTATTAAAGACGCTGTGGATATGGACTTGCCAAATATGGCTCAGCTAGAGTGTGCACTTTTAAGCGGGCTTTTGGCAGAGGCTTTGGTGAAGCGTGCAGGCGGCAAAAGAGAAGCTGTTTTTCTTTGCAATTCCGGCACAGAAGCAAATGAAGGCGCAATGAAGTTTGCAAGGGCGCATACAAAGCGTCAGCGCGTGCTTGCGCTTAAGGGCGGCTATCATGGCTTAAGCTATGGCTCTTTGTCTATGACAGTAAGCCACCATTTTCAAGATGGCTTTGGAGAGATGCTTTCAGGCGCAAAAGCTATTGAAATGGACAATTTAGAAGCTCTTGAAAATGAGCTCAAGCAGGGCGACGTTGCAGCATTTTTCTTTGAGTGCGTGCAAGGCAAGGGCGTAAATATTCCTTCTGACGACTATCTGCCAAAGGCTCAGGAACTTTGCAGAAAATATGGCACGCTTTTTGTTGCAGACGAAGTTCAAACAGGCTTGGGGCGCACAGGAAAAATGTTCGCATTCCAGCACTGGGGCTTAGACCCTGACATTGTTACTGTTGCAAAAACTTTGAGCGGCGGCTTTGTTCCTGTTGCTGCGTTTATCACAACACGTGAAATTCACCAGAGTGCATTTTCTACTTTAGACAGGTGCGTGGTTCACTCTACAACATTTGGGCGCAACGCAATGGCAATGGTCTCCGGGCTTGCAACTTTGCAGGTTTTAGATGATGAAAATTTGATAGAGCGCTCTGCCGAAATGGGCAAAAAACTTCTGGACAAACTTAATGCTCTAAAAGAAAAGCACGACATAATCAAAGAAGTAAGAGGCAAGGGTCTGATGCTTGCAATAGAGTTTCAAGAGCCAAAATCTATCATGAAAAAAGCCTCTTGGAAGCTGCTAAAGTTGGCGAATGATTCTCTTTTTACGCAAATGATAGTAACGTCTATGATGGATCAGCACCGCATACTTTGCCAAGTTGCAAGCCATGGCTTAGACGCTGTTAAAATTTTGCCGCCTTACGTAATTACAGATGTAGAAATAGACAGATTTGTAAATGCGCTGGACGACACTCTTGACAGGGCAGGCAATATAACAGGTCCGCTTTGGAAGTTTGGCATGCGTTTGCTTGCAGCTTCAAAAGAAAATAAGCAGGGCAGTTAATTTAGTGATTTCTTTTTCTCAGTTTGAAAGCAACTTGCTTGCCTTAAATGAGAGGCTGCAAAAAGCTTGCGCAGCTTGCGGCAGAAATTTTGGCGATGTTAAAATTTTACCTGTCACAAAAAATCATCCTATCGATGCGCTTTTGTATGCGCAGCGTGCGGGCTTTAAAAGAGTTGGCGAAAACAAAGTGCAAGAAGCTATGCAAAAATTTTCAAACTTTGATGGTGCCTGCACTTGCGAGCTGATAGGACATTTGCAGTCTAACAAGGTTAAAAAAGCTGTGCAGATTTTTTCAAGAATACAGTCTGTAGATAGTTTTGAATTGGCAAAAAAAATAAATTTGGAAGCGCAAAATTTGTCTAAAATTATGCCTGTGCTTTTGCAGATAAATGCAGGTGCAGACCCTGCAAAATTTGGTGCAAGTTTAGATGAGTCTAAAAAGTTTTTTGAGTCTGTTTTGCCCTTAGCAAATCTTAAGATTGAAGGACTGATGACTATTGCGCCTTTAGATGAAAATTTAGAAGTGGCAAAAGCTGCTTTCGGAAATTTAAGAAATCTTAAAGCCGCATTAGAGAGCGAATTTAATATAGCACTTTCCGAGCTTTCAATGGGAATGTCTGATGACTTAGAAGCCGCAGTAGCAGAAGGAAGCACGCAAATAAGAGTTGGCACTGCGCTTTTTGGAGCAAGAGACTATGGAAGATAAAATCTACACGCTTTCAGATATAGAGGGCGCAGAATTTGCAGAATTTCCGCTTGCAGTTTTGGGCAAACCAATTGCTCATTCGCTTAGCCCTTTAATGCAAAATAAGGCTTTAGAGTTTTTGGCAAAAAAGGATAAAAAATTTTCCGCTTGGCGTTATTATAAATTTGAAATCGACCCAAGCGAATTAGAACTTGCGCTTAAAAAGCTTCATGCAAAAGGTTTTGTAGGGCTTAATTTAACAATACCTCATAAAGAAATTATCTTTAAATTTTTAGAATCTGCAGATGAATTTTCATGCTTGGCAAAGGCTGCAAATACGCTTTCCAGAACAAGCATGGGATGGACAGGCACTAATACAGACGGCTTTGGTTTAGAAAAAGCCATTCAAAAATTTACGGGCAAAAGCTTTAAAGATGCAGATGTAGTTTTGCTTGGCGCAGGCGGGGCTGCAAGGGCAGCAGCGTTTTATATTTTACGTAGCAACGCAAAGTCTTTACAGATTTTTAACAGAACTGAAAGCAGGGCAGATGCCTTAATTTCTGAAATAGAATTAGCAGGCTATAAGGCGCAAAAATTTTCTGAAATTTCAGAAAATTCTATAATAATTAACGCAACATCAGTAGGTTTAAAAACAGATGATTTGCCTGTTTTAGACTTTGCCAAACTTTCTAAAACTTGCACATTTTTTGATATGCCCTACGCAAAAGGACGTGAAACTTCTTCTGTTTTGGCTGCAAGAAAGGCAGGTTTAAGCGCTGCTTCGGGGCGTGATATGCTTGCTTGGCAGGGTGCTAAAGCTTTGTCTGTTTGGACAAAGCAAGAGATTTTAGGTGAACTTATGTCTGAAACTTTGGCAGATTTATAAAAGCATATTCGCTTGCAACTTAGCCCAAAAAAATAAATAAGTATAAGTTAAATTTTTAGTGATGAAAAAATACACACGCTTTTTTGTATACATAAAACCTGTTTTTCCATTTATTGTGGCAGGCATTATTTTGGGGCTTATTTTTGGCTTATCCAGCGGATTAGGTATGCCACTTATTTTCGACAAAGTTTTTAGAGTGATATTTGAAAATGTGGGCACTCAAAAAGAATATTCGCTGATGGAAGTTGCAGGCATTGCAATGCTTTTGCCTTTAGTGTTTTTAGTGCGTGCAATTTCCGGCTATTTAAGCGGACTTTTTATGACAAGGGCCGCACTTGAAGCGCTAAGAGCTATCAAGCAAGACTTGTTTGCAAAAGTGCAAACTTACCCTTTGGCATTTTTTGACAAACACACAACCGGAGATTTGATGGTGCGCCTTTCCAGCGACACACAGTCTATACAAGGCATACTTTTATCTTTTGCTTCAGAAATGTTCAGGCAGCCCTTTCAGGTTGTTGGCGCCCTTAGTTTTTTGATTGTTTTGTCTTTAAAGCATGGCGAAGTGGGTTTTCTATTTTTCTTTTTGGCTGCAGTTCCATTTTGTATTTTACCTGTTCAGATTATACGCAAAAGATTTAAAACTTACGCCAGAAAAACTCAAGGCTACTTGGGCGAAATTTCACAAGTATTTTCTGAAAATTTAGATGCCTCTCACGAGGTCAGAGTTTTCAGTTTGCAAGATAAAGAAAACGAAAAATTTGCAGACAAAAACTTGGGCTTTCAGCGTTTTTCTTTTAAACTTGCCTGCTATGAATTGTTGCAACAGCCGTTTATGGAATTTATTGCGGCTTTGATGGTTTCATCCACATTTATTTATGCTTACAAAGCGAAGATAGATTTCACAACATTTTCTACTATTGGCCTTGCGTTGTATTTTACTATAGACCCAATTAAGCGCATAATGAGGTTGATTTCAGACCTTATTAAAGCGACACCGCTTTTTGAGCGCTTAAATGAAGTTTTAGACTATAAATCTAGCGTTCCTGAAGCAGTAAACCCTGTAAAAATAGACCATTTACAAGGTAAGATTGTATTTGATAAGGTCAGTTTTGCTTATAACGACAAAGTTGTTCTTAAAAACACAAATATTACAATCCCCGCAGGCACAAGCTGTGCATTGGTTGGCGAAAGCGGTGCAGGCAAGAGTACTTTTGCAAAACTTGTAATGCGCCTTTACGACCCTGTTTCAGGTGAAGTCAGCGTTGATGGAATTTCTCTTAAAAACATTGCCACAAAAGACTATATGGCAAACTTGGGCTCTGTGCCTCAGTATCCTGTTTTGTTTAATGACACAATTTTTAACAATATCAAACTTGCAAAACTTGACGCCACAGATGAAGAAATATACA
>JAVBSE010000069.1:0-7921 GCA_031547315.1 Opitutales bacterium | reverse complement strand
AAATTTGTATTTATTTACCATTAAGCAAATAAATACAAAAAAAACAGATTTCTAAAATTAGAAATCTGCTAAAATTTGCTGAAAACTTTAAGTTTTATTTTCTTACAAGTTCGTAGAAAAGTTTTATTTCATTTTTCATTGCGGCTCTAAAATCTTTTTCAGAATTTCTTATAATATAGTTTGAAGCTCCGTCGAAAACGTAAAAAAACATACGAGCCAAAAAATCTGAATCAAAATTTTTCTTAATTTCGCCAGATTTTTTTGCACGTTCAATAACATGTCTATGCCTGTCTAAATCTTTAGCCAAATCCTGCATCAAAATAGGATATTTTTGAGAAGCTTGATAAAACAAAATATTGTAGCTTTGCGTGGAGTTTTTATTTGTTTTTTCTATTTCTAATTCTGCAAGCAAGTCGTCCCTAATTTTTAATGTATGGAGCAAAAGTTCATAGAAAGAAATTTCTTTTGCAAGCGCTTCGTCTAACCTATAACGCTCTAAGAAAAACACTTTGCAGGCGTACAAAATTAAATCTTCCTTGTTTTCAAAATGATGATAGATTACAGCCCTAGAACAGTTTGCAGCGTTTTGAATTTCGCTGATAGATATGCCGTTAAGCCCCTTTTGCATAAGCAGCTTAAACGTTTCTCTGACTATAGTTTCTTTCATCGTTTTTGTTTTGCTTAAAAAATTATTTCAAGAGTATTTTTGCAAATATCGCCCCATTGCACTTATCGGGAAATAATGCCTGTACCAATTGTAATTTAGCATAAAGCCTCTGGACAAATCTTTGCCCTGCGGCAAAGTTTCGCCTCTGCGTAAATCGACCTTAGCGCCAAGCCCATAACCGGGAAAACCTGTTCCCGTGTAATATGGCTCGTTCCAAGTTCCATCTTCTGTCTGAGTATTTGTGAGAAATTCCACAGCCTTGTCAATACTGTCTTTGTAATTGACGTCATCTGCCGCATAAAGCGTGCAAATTGCCCAAGCTGTTTGCGAGGCAGTAGATGGTATTCCTGTTCCGGAATATTTGGGCTCCATGTAAGAAGCAATGCTTTCGCCCCAGCCGCCATCTGCATTTTGCTTAGACACAAGCCAGTCTAGCGCACGCTTTATGTGCGGCATTTTGCTTGTGTCGCCAACTGCAAGCAAGCCCAAAACTGCCGACCAAGTTCCATAAATATAATTCACGCCCCAGCGTCCAAACCAAGAGCCATCGTTTTCTTGCTCTGAATATAAAAACTCTATGGCTTTTCTGATTGCAGGGTGCTCTCTTGTGTAGCCGCAGTAAGAAAGCGCCTCTATAACATGCCCTGTTAAGTCTGCGCTTGGGGGGTCTAAGACTTCGCCAAAGTCGCAAAATGGAATTTTTGTTACTATGTTTTTTGTGTTGTCTTTATCGAACGCAGCCCAGCCCCCATTTTTGCACTGCATATGCAAAATCCAGTCTATTGCACGCTCAATTGAAGCATTTATTTTTGCGATATCAGGGTCGTTTGCTTTTGCTGTGTTTTTTAACTTGCAAAGAGCAATAATTGCAACTGCAGCGTCGTCAACATCAGGATAAAAATTATTTGCACGCTGAAACGACCATCCGCTTGGCTGAGCTGTTTTACCTGCCTTCACAGCCCAATCGCCATAGTGAGAATTTTCTTTAGACAAAACGTAGTCTAAAGATTTTCTTAAAGCCTCAGATGTTTCCAATCTTTCACCTGCATCCAAAAGCGCAGTCATAGTTAAAAGCGTGTCCCAAACAGGGCTTTCGCTTGCCTGGAGCATCATGCCTTTGTCTGTTTCAATTTTCCAGTGCGCATCAAAAGCCTCTATCGCAGCAGCCATATTTTTTTGCGTGTGCGGAAAACCCTCAACGTGCATTGCAATAATGGAATATATCCAAGGCGGTTGAATTCCGCCCCATGCGCCATCTTCGTCTTGGTGCTCTAAAAGCCAGCCCATAACACGCTTTATTGCAGATTCTCTAAATGGGTTTGATGGCAAAAATTTTCCATAAGTATGTAAACTTGCGTCCACTTTCATGAACAAATTTTCCCAAGAAAATACTTTGCCATTTTTACGTGGTAAGCGCATATCAATTTTTTCACGCCCCTCTGGGAAAAGCTCGTCCAAATTTAACTCAGCATCAATTTGCTTTACAGGCCTGCGTGCAGAAACAATAGAAAGCGGAAGCATAGTGC
Source organism: Opitutales bacterium (assembly GCA_031547315.1). Taxonomy (GTDB): domain Bacteria; phylum Verrucomicrobiota; class Verrucomicrobiia; order Opitutales; family Intestinicryptomonadaceae; genus Intestinicryptomonas. The sequence continues at coordinate 5,728 of JAVBSE010000069.1, read as the reverse complement.
ACCTTGCCCAAGCAGCAAAATCGTAAATATTAAAAGGCGCCCAAGGCGGTAAAAAAATTATTTCAGGAGGCAACGCAGGCGTGTGCTCCCACTGCCACTGCCCAAACAAGGCAAGCCAGTATTTTGTAAATACTCTGATATTTTTGTGCCACTCATTTGCCAAAAGCCAGTCTCTTGCCCTTTGCATTTTTTCGGAATTTTTATCTTCTCCAGATAGGCGCAGCGCAAAGTAACATTCAAGAGTCGTATTAACGTCGCCCTTTTCTGCGCCATAATAGACATCCCAAGAACCATCTGGACACTGCTTATTTTTTATGTAATTAAGTATGTGAATTTTTTTTGCGTCATTGCGCCCAATAAACTCCATAGCCAAAATCCACTGCGACTCCATGCAGCAATTTGTTTCTAGCGGAGCACACCACATTCCGTCTTCCGACTGCCTTACTTTTATCCAATCTACAGCCTTTTGAAGCGAAGTTTTAATTTTATTTTCTGCAAAACTACCTACTGATTCCATATTTTACTTTTTATTGTTTTTAAAAAATTTTCAGCGACTTTGAAAAATTTTAAAACCCACGTCAAGCAAAAAACCGAACGTTCGTTCGGTTTTTTTTATCTATACACAAAAAAGGCGCTTACACTTTGCGCCCTTTTACATATATTCTACTCCACTTCTAAACTGTAAGGCATTTGCGCTCTTACAATTTCTTTATTTTCTAGGCAGTCTAATTTTTTAGAAACTTCTTTTGGCGCAAAGAATTTTATTTTTGCAAAAGGGCTTGCCTCCACTCCAAAAAACTCGTCTAAAACATCATTAAAGGTGCGCTTAGGATATTCATTTACTGACAAGTTTTTTGCACTTCCCGACAAAGAAGAAGCAAGCTCTATAGCGTCGGTTAAATTGCCAAAGCCATCAAACAAACCTGTATTTTTTGCAAGGCTTGCAAGCCAAACTTTACCTTGCGCAATTTCTTCAACTTTAGATTTTTCTATGCCCCTGCTTTCTGCAACTAGGTCAATAAACTGCGTATAAATTTTATCTATATGTGTTTGAATTATTGCAATTTCTTTTTCTGAAAGCGGCTTTGTGCCTGAATCTATATTTGCAAGCTCTGAAGTTTTTACTCCATCAAAAGTTACGCCAAAGTTGCGAGCAATATCTTTGAAAGAAAACATTAAACCAAAAACGCCAATCGAGCCTGTTAGAGTACTTTCTTCTGCCAAGATTTTATTTGCCGCCAGCGAAATCCAGTATCCCCCGCTTGCAGCTGTTGAAGAAAATGACGCAAGCACTGTTTTTTCTTTTGCAAGAAGTTCTAACTCTCTGCGAATTTGCTCTGAAGCATAGGCGCTGCCGCCTGGGCTGTCTATTCTTAGAACAACTGCTTCAACATTTGGGTTCTTTTTAAGTTTGCGTATAATTTTTGCGTAATAGTCGCTTGTTACAAAGCCTTCTTTGTAAGTTTCGCCATCAATGATTTCTCCGTTTAGATAGAGCACTGCAATTTCTTTTTTGCAGATGGGCGCAGCTTCATAATAGTCTAGAACCGAAATTTGTTTAAAGCTGCTTTGCTTTTTATCTTCGCCTGCCAATTCTGTCATTTTTGTTATGAATAAATCTTTGTGCATAAGTTCATTTACAAGCTTTGAACTTAAGGCGTCATCTGCTGTTAAAACTGCTTTATTGTCTGCAATATTTTGCAATTCTTTTACATCAATGTTTTTACTTTTGGAAATTTCTTTTAAGATATTTTTCCAGAGCTCGTTTGCTATTTCTGAATAAACTTCTTTTGATTCTGCGCTCATTTTGTCTGAAATAAAAGTTTCGCCCGCGCTCTTATATTTGCCTGCCCTAATTAGCTGCGCAGATATGCCATATTTTTTGAGCGCATTGCCTAAGAAAACTCCTTCCAAAGAAATTCCCTTAAGTTCTAAAACGCCTGCCGGATTCAGCGCAATAAAGTCTGCAACTGAAGCCAAATAATAGTCTGCCTGCGACGCATTTTCTAAATAGGCATACACTTTTTTGCCAGATTCTTTAAAGCTCTCTAAAGATTTTCTTAAAGACGCAATCTGAGAAAAGCCTGTAAAACTGCCATTAAAAGAGCCAACTAAAACTATGCCTTTAACTTTTTTATGCTCTTTTGCAGCCTTAATTCTCTTAGACAATGCGTACGCATTGCAGGTGTTCGGCGCTTTAAGTAAATTAAAAAAACTTGCTCCTTCAGGATTTGCAGAATCTATTATTGGCATAGATAAGTCTATCAGCAAAAAACCGCCTTCAGCATTAAATTCTGACATCGCTTTGGAAGCGCCTTCTTGCGCCATTTTAGAACCAAACCAAAGACTTACGCTTGTATTTATATCGTCACTAAATTTGCTTATAAAAAAGCTAAAAAGCCAGCATATAAAAACAATGCAAATAATTGTTAGGCAGCCGCAGCCTGTAAAAATATAACAAAAAGCGTTTAGTAATTTTTTAAAAAAGTTCTTCATAAAATTTATAATTTATAGCGTTTAATTTGACGTATGCCTGTTTCTTTTTCGTACCAATCTAAGCAGGCATCGGGGATAGAAATTCTGTCTAAGACTTCTTCAAAACTCAAAGCCCTGGTTTTTACTTTTGAGAGCAAATTTTGACAGTCTAAACTAAAGTCTGCAAGCGCAGGATAAGGAGCGTCTTCAATGAATTTTGCAGGGTCTAATTTGAAGCGCTTGCAAATTCTTTTTGCTGCCTCATATCTGGATAAAGATTCGCTGCCTGCGTAGTGATAAATGCCTGTTAAATTTTGACGTTCCACCAGCTCTACAAGAAGCTCTGCCAAAGTATCTACAGCTAAAAATCTTTTAATTTCATTACTTGGAATGGCTGTTTTTTCTCCCTTAGACCAAGCCAGAAAAAGCTTCTCATCTAAAGAGCGCTTTTGAGAAAGCCCACGTCCACAAACATGAGAAATACGTAAAACCACACTGCAGGCCGCAGCGTAGGCCAAAACTTTTTTTTCTGCCTCAAGCTTAGTTTCTCCATACAAATTAAAGGGAGTTGGCACGTCAGTATTTATGTATGGGGCGCACTTGCCGTCAAAAACCATATCAGTAGAAAGATGTATCAGCCTTGCGCCAACGTGATTTGCAAGCTGAGCAAGCTTTTCTGGCAAATCTATGTTCATTTTTTTTGCAAGCTCTGGTTCTTTTTCTACCACAGCAGGGCTTGAAATTGCTGCGCAGTTTACTATTGCGTCGGGAAATTTGTCTAAAATAAGCCTTTCAATCTGCTCATGATTAGTAAGGTCTAAGCTCATTCTTTCAAGCCCAGAAACCGAAGGCAAAGCCTGATTTTGGCTGATACCAATCACCTTATGGCCACGCTTTGTTGCCGATTCAATAAAGTTATAACCAATAAGTCCGCTGGCGCCTGTACAAATTATCAACATGGCAAAAAACGCTAGTAAACTTTGTACAGACTTGCAAATCATAAATTTTTCTTAATAATGCTTGGGATAATGAAAATAGAAAATATTGTAAGACCCTGCGTTTTAAAACAACCTGTCTATCAGGCTGGCAAACCAATTGAGTATGTTGCCCGTGAATTTGGGCTTGATCCTGATGGTATTTTAAAGATGGCTTCAAACGAAAATCCTTTGGGATCTTCGCCAAAAGCGATTGAAGCAGTGTCTAAATCTTTGGGCGGGCTTAACTATTACCCCGATGGCGGCTGCTTTGAGCTTTCGCAAAAACTAGCACGCCACTGGGGCTTGTCTCCAAAACAGTTTGTATTTGGCAATGGCTCTAACGAGGTGATTGAGCTGGTTGCACACGCACTTCTTTGCCCAGAAGACAACGCTGTTATGGGCGTAAATTCTTTTATCGTTTACAAACTTTCTACCCTACTTATGGGCGCAGAGTGCAGAGAAATAGAAATGCCTAACTTGCGTTACGACTTTAATTTGCTACTAAATGCGATAGACGAAAAAACAAAAATTGTATTCATAGCAAATCCAAATAACCCTACAGGCACAGTTGAAAGCCAAGAAGACTTCTTTAAGTTTGCAAGGGCTGTTCCGCCACACGTTGTAATTTGCTATGACGAAGCATACTGCGAATATGAAGACAAACCCATAGATATACGCGGGCTAATCGCTGAAGGCGTAAAAATTATTGGGCTTAGAACTTTTTCCAAAATTTATGGACTTGCAGGCCTTCGTGTTGGCTACGGCTATTGCTCTGAAGAACTTGCAACAATAATCAACAGAGTAAAAGAGCCCTTCAATGTAAATACGCTGGCACAAATTGCGGCTATTGCAGCTATTGACGATAAAGAATTTTTCGACAAGAGCAGAGCCATGAACAAAGCAGGCAGAGTTCAGCTTGAAAACGCTTTCAAAAAATTAAATTTGGAATACGTTTCTGAAGGCGGAAATTTCATTATGGTTAAAGTTAAAAATGCGCTTGAAATTTTCGACAAACTTCAGCGTGTGGGCATAATTGTGCGTACAAATGTAGGCTACAAACTGCCGGACTGGCTAAGAATAACTATAGGAACAGAGGCGGAAAATAATAGATTTATTCTGGAATTTTCAAAACTCATATAAATTTTAATGAATAATTACTTGCTCATTGCGCTGTCGCTTCTAGGAATTTTTTTAGCATTTTCTGTTAACTATGCTTTAAGTGCTGTTTCTTATGCCATAGCTGCAATGCGCTTTAATGCAACTAACATAGCCAAAAGCGAGCTTCCTTTAGCTGCGCAAAAACTTGTTGGGCGTTCTAAAAAAGTTGGGACTTTTTGCATATTGGGCATTAGATTTTTTCTGCTTCTTCTTTCAATTTTCATTTTTTTATTTTGCCATGCGGCGCTTTTGCTTTGCGGGATTTCGCCAAGTTTTAAACTTTTGCTTTTTGTGGCGTTTGCCAGCGCTGTTTCAAGCTTGTTTTTGCACTTTATATTTTGCGATTTGCCTGCTGCGGCAAGGGCTGCAAGGTCGCCAATTAAAACTTTAAAGATATTTCATAAGCCTTATCTTATTTTTTATCTTTCAATTTTTCCTTTTGAATTTATTGCACGCAAAATTTCTGAAAAAATTTTTGGCAAAGAAATTTCAGACGAATTTTATTCTTTCGACAATATAGACGTGCAAGTAAAATTGCGTGCCGAAGAAGAAGACTCTGAAGAGCTCACGCCCTATGCAAAAAAAATTGTGCGCAACTCTATACGCCTTAACGAACTTGAAATTACAGACGTTATGGTGCCAAGAAGCGTTGTTGCATTTTTAGATATTAACGACAGCCTTGAAGAAAATCTGAAACTTGCAAAATCTGCAAAACACACAAGATACCCCCTTTGCGACGGCAATTTAGACAACTGCCTAGGCATAGTGCATATCAAAGATATTTTCAGAGAATCTAGCTGCGGAAAACCACTTGATTTAATGAAAATCAAAAGAGGGATTATAAGAGTTAAGCATGATGACGACCTTGTTGTCACCCTCTCAAAACTCCGCAGGCACGAGTTCCACATGGCCTTTGTTGAAGACGCTTTTGGCGGCATAATAGGCATACTAACCCTTTCAGGAATTTTAGAAGAAATTGTTGGCCAAATAAAAGAAGAGCACGCAGACAGCTCTAACGATATTTCACGTACGGGCAAAAATACTTACACAGTTTCGGGGCTGGCATCTTTGCATTTGGTTGAAGACTTCTTGGATGTAGATTTTGAAAATGACGACGT
>JAVBSE010000154.1:0-9647 GCA_031547315.1 Opitutales bacterium | reverse complement strand
TTCTTAGGCTGGAAATATCTCTTACATCGCCAATGTAAAATTTGATTTTACTATTTGAAAAAAGCTTTCGCATATCGTCTTGTTTTTTTTCATCTCTTGAGAATATGCGTATTTCTGCGATATCAGACTGTAAAAATCTTTGCAAAACTGCATTGCCAAAAGAGCCTGTACCACCTGTAATTAGTAAAGTTTTATTTTTAAACATTTATAAGACCTTGTTAAAGAATATAAATAGATATGATTTTGATTTTTTTGTCAAACAGCTATTTGTAACGCGCATCCACCTGTTTTAGCAAAATTTTAAGGTCTTCAGACCTATCTGTTTTGCAAACAAGCAAGGCGTCGGGAGTATTTACCACAGTAATGTTGTCCACACCTAAAACAGCTATCAGCTTTGATTGAGTATCCACTAGGCTGACATTTTTTGCATCTAAAAATACAGAATTTTCCGAAGCAATATTTCCATTTTCGTCGGCTTTTTTATGGCGGCGCACTGCAGGCCAAGAGCCAACGTCATCCCAATCAAACATTGCTTCCACTACGCTGATATTTTTTGCCTTTTCCATCACAGAAAAATCTATGCTGATTTTAGGCACAGTTGTGTAGGCCTTAACTACGTCTTCCGCAGTTGAATTTGTATTTAAATTTGCAAACTGCTCCCAAATTTCAGGCGCATTTTTTTGAAGCGCATTTTTTACAGTGCTTACACTCCAAACAAAAATACCTGCATTCCAAAAGTAATTGCCACGCTCAAGATAACATTTTGCAAGCTCAAGCTTTGGTTTTTCAACAAATTTATTTACTTTGAAATACTTCTTATGCTCTAAAAATTTTTCATCTCCTGCTTCAATATAGCCATAGCCTGTTGCAGGAAAACTTGGGCGTATGCCAACGCAGACAATCTGCGGATGAGCTTCGGCAAGAGAATATGCAAGCTCTAAAGTTTTTGCAAAAAGTTCTGAATTTCCTACAACAGAATCTGAAGGAAAAACGCCAAAAACTGCATTTTCATTTTGCATTTCTATGAGCCTGCTTGCAAAGGCAATGGCTGCGCTTGTGTCTTTTCCAAAAGGTTCTGCGACTATTTGACACTCTGAAACCCCTTTTAGTTTTGAAATTTCAGGAATCTGATTTGCACCTGCGATTATAAAAATATTTTTTGTATCAACAAAAAGCGATATGCGTTCAACAGTTTGTTCAAGCAAACTTTTTTCGCCCACAATAGAATGCAGATATTTAGGTTTTGCCTGTCTGCTTAGGGGCCAAAATCTTTCGCCGCCGCCGCCTGCCATTATTACTGCATATTTGTTTTTTTTCATTGCTTAAAAATATTTGTATTAGATTTTCTTAGACTTGCAAGTTATTGAAAAATTCGCAAGATTATTCACTTATATGCACAGGTCAGCAGAAATTAAAAACGCTATCAGTTTGCTTGAAAATTTAGACAGGAATCTAATTTTAGAATCTAGTTTTAAAAATATCAAAAGCTGGCTTGAAGGAAATTTTTTAGAAGACTGGGCAATAGAAAGTCTCGCAGAACTTCTGCAAAATAAAAACTATAGCGAACTTAACGACAGATTTTTTAAAACTCTTGAATTTGGCACCGGCGGAATGAGAGGCCGCACTATTGCTAAACAAATTACCAAAGCAGAACTTGGCAATCACGCAAATTCTATCAGCCCCGACCACCCTGCAATAGGCGCTAACAACGTAAACGACTACACTATAGCTAAGGCAACTTTGGGGCTTTTCAATTATACCAAAACAATAAGTACAAGCCCCAAGCTAGTTATAGCCCACGACGGCAGGCATTTCTCAAGATATTTTTGCGAAATTTCTGCAAAACTTTGGAATTTTTTAGGAGGCAAAGCACAAATTTTTGAAAGCGCACGCCCCACCCCTGAGCTTTCATTTGCAGTGATAGAAAAAAAATCTGATGTCGGAATAGTAATAACCGCAAGCCACAATGCAGCCCACGACAATGGCTTTAAAGTTTACTTTTCTGACGGAGGCCAAATTGTAAGCCCCAATGCTGAGAATATTATTGCCGCAGTAAATGCAGTGTCTTTGGCAGACTGCGCTGATGCGCTTTTTAAATCTAAAGACATAGTGCTTGAAATTATCCCAAAATCTTTTGACGAAGTTTATATCAGTACATTTTCAGACAATATTTTGCAGCATCAAATTCTTAAAAACTCAGGGCTCAAAGTAGTTTTTTCTCCTCTTCATGGAACAGGAGGCGCTATCTTGCCAGAGGCCATGAAAAAATTTGGCATCACTCCAATTTTAGTGGACCCTCAAATGGAATTAGACCCACGCTTTCCTACTGTTTCTGCGCCTAATCCTGAAAACCCTGACGCCCTTAAAACGGCTCTTGAACTTGCGCAAAAACTTGATGCCGACTGCCTAATTGCAACAGACTCTGACGCAGACAGAATGGGCGCCGCCTACAAAACAAAAGACGGCAAATATGCACTTTTAAATGGTAACACAATAGGCTCTGTGCTTGCGCAGTACAGGTTAGAGCAAATGCAAAAACAGGGGCTAATAAAAAAGCCTAAAAATTGCGTACTCATAAAAACTTTTGTTACAAGCCCCCTGCAAGACGCCATTGCAAAGCATTTCAAAATTAAATGTGTAAATACGCTTACAGGTTTTAAATGGATAGGCGCAAAGCTTACAGAGTATGAAAGAATTTTTAAGGAGAAAAACCCTAAGCTGGACTGCTCTAAATTAACTTACACTCAAAGGGCAGAGCTTATGCAAGAAAGCTCATCGTTTTTTATTTTTGGCGGCGAAGAAAGCTACGGCTACCTTGGCACAGACAAAGTAAGAGACAAAGATGCAAATTCTTCTGCGCTAATGTTTATAGAAGTGCTGGCATATCTAAAATCTAAATGGCAAAATTTAGATGATTATCTTTTGGAAATTTATCTAAAATATGGCTACTATTTTGAAGAACTTAAAAGCCTTGAAGCAGAGGGTGCAAGCGGGCTTGCGCACGTTGCAGCCTTCTTAAAATCTTTAAGCGAAAAACCTTTAGATTCTGTTTGCGGCGCAAAAGTAGAAAGCTTTTTAGATTTTTCAAAAGATGAAATTTTTGATGAAGATGGCGCAAAAATTCCTAAAGAAAAATTCTTTTTTTATAGACTAAAAAATGGATACTCTTTTGCTGTAAGAGCAAGCGGCACAGAGCCTAAAATTAAATTTTACGCATTTGCGAAAGAAGAATTAAAAGAAAAATCTGAACTTGAAAACGTAAAAATTAAAGCAAAAACAGAGATTTCCAAACTTTTAGATGCCTTAAGTGCCCTATTTAAAAGCTTTGCAGACTAAGTTAAAAAAACTGTAAAAAAAACTTGAAAGCTGTCCGCAAAATCTCCTTTATCTAAAGACTTAATGAACACTATGAAACAGAGCGCAATTTTAGCTTTTGAAGATGGTAGCGTCTTTAAAGGCTTCGCATTTGGAGCAAACAAAACAGTTTGCGGCGAGTCGGTTTTTAACACGTCATTAGCAGGCTACCAAGAAGCCTTGACAGATCCTTCAGTCTTTGGGCAAGTTTTAGTATTGACTGCAACAGAAATTGGAAATGTTGGCGTAAACAAAGCAGATGAAGAATCTGAAGGTATCAAGGCAAAAGGCCTAGTAATCACAAGCCTTAGCCCAATGTACAACAACTGGAGAGCTGAAAAATCTTTGGATGAGTACATGAAAGAAAACGACGTTCCTGGCATTATGAGCGTTGACACAAGGGCTATCGCTAAAAAATTAAGAGAAAAAGGCACATTAAAATCTTGCCTTTCTACTAAGGGAATTTCTGCCGAAGAGGCTATAAAACTTGCGCAAGAGTCTGCAAGTATTGAAGGTCAAGACTTTGTAAAAGAAGTAAGCACTAAAAAATCTTATCACTTTGACACAGATAAAGCTGAAATAGCGCCATTTACTGTTGTTGGTACAAACCTTTACAAAGCAGAAAGAAAAATGCCGCTTTTAAAGTGCGCAGCAATAGACTTTGGCGGCAAGCGTTCAAGTTTTGCAAGCCTGGCTTTTGCCGGTTTTGACATTACAGTTTTTCCTGCAAATGTTAGCGTTAAAGAGATAGAAAAATTTGCGCCTGACTGCGTATTTCTTTCTAGCGGCGCGGGCGATCCTTCTGCAGTAAAGTATGCACATCAAACAGTGGCAGAACTTATCAAGAAATATCCTACTTTGGGCATAGGCCTTGGCCACAACATTTTGGCTGCGGCACTTGGCGGCAAAAATGTAAAACTAAAAACAGGCCACAGAGGCACAAACATACCTGTTAAGAATATTGAATCTGATGTGGTTTATATTACTTTCCAAAATCACAGCTTTGCTGTTGACGCAAAGTCTTTGGAAAAAACAGATGCAATAGTTACTGAAATCAATTTGAACGACAATACAGTTGAGGGACTGCGCCACAAAACTCTGCCTGTATTTTCGGTTCAATATTATCCTGAAACTGTTGAGGGTCCTAAGGGCGCTTCAAGCATTTTCGAAAAGTTTTATTATTTGGTTTCTAAAAACACTTAAGGTATTCGGTGCTAATTTAAGCATTTTTTTACAGACCGAACTGCCTTAAAGGAGTTCGGTTTTTTATTGCACAAAATTAAAATAAAGAATTTCATTCAAACATAATAATAGTATGAACGCTAAAGCAAAAGAAAAAGCTCAAGGCTCATCGGCACAAAGATGGGTTGGGTACAGAAAAGAAATCAAAGTTCTTGATTGCACAATCAGGGACGGCGGGCTTATGAACAATAGCCGCTTTGAAGACAAAACTGTAAAGGCAGTTTACGACGCCTGTGTTGCAGGCGGCATAGACTATATGGAAGTGGGCTATAAGAATAATAAGCAGATTTTTTCGCCCTCAAAATACGGAGCTTGGCGTTGGTGCGAAGAAGACGACATCAGAAGAATTGTTGGCGACAACAAAACAGGTCTAAAAATTTCTGTCATGGCAGACGCAGAAAAGTGCGACTACAAACAAGCAATTTTGCCTAAAAAAGACAGCGCCATAGACCTAATCAGAGTTGCAACCTATATTCATCAGCTTCCGCTTGCAATAGACATGATAAAAGATGCCCACGAAAAAGGCTATGAAACTGCTGTAAACATCATGGCAATTTCAACAGTGCGCGAGCACGAACTTGATCACGCCCTTGAAATGCTTGCAGAAACAGAAGTAAACACCATCTACCTTGTAGACAGCTTTGGCTCTTTATATTCCGAACAAATCAACTACCTTGCACGCAAATATCTAAAATTTGCAAAAGCAAATGGCAAAGAAGTGGGCATACACGCACATAATAATTTGCAGCTTGCATTTTCTAATACCATAGAAGCAATTTGTAAGGGTGTTAATATGTTAGACGCCACTATGGCTGGTTTAGGACGCGGTGCAGGCAACTGCCCTCTTGAACTTTTACTTGGCTTTTTGCATAACCCAAAGTACAAAATACGTCCAATTTTGGAATGCATACAAAATAACATAGAGCCTATGCGTAAAGAGCTTGGCTGGGGCTTTGACTATTCTTATATGCTAACAGGCCTATTGAACCGCCACCCCAAAAGTGCACTTGAACACAACGACGCAGGCAAACGTGCCGACATAGTTGGCTTTTATGACGACACGATGCGCATATTCTAAAATCTTAATTCAGACCAAAAAAAGGGCAAAATATTGCCCTTTTTTTTTGCGCCTAAAACTAAATAAAAAAACGCCTCAAATTTTTCTTGAGGCGTTTAAATTTTTTACAGACTGTCTCCAAAATCTTCACGGAATTTTTTGACAAGCTTTTCCGGCCAATCAGAAACTGCGTCTAACTTGCCACTGAAAAAGCGCAAGATTGGCGGTTCTTCAACAAACTTTAGGCCGCCCACCAAATCACGATTCTTGTATAGCCAGTTGAGCCTGTCTTCAACATACATAACTTGAGAGAGTGTGAATACTCTGCGTGGCATTGCAAGGCGCAGTAATTCAACGTCTGCCAAAATGTCATTGCCATTTGCATCACGCACGCTAGAGATAGTTCCACGCTCCATACCACGAACGCCTGATATCAAATAAAATGCCGCAGCAAGTGCGCCTGCTGTGTATTCTTCTTGCTTAACGTGAGGCAAGAAACCTCTTGCGTCAACGTGACAACCAAGGCCTCCCGGAGGAGTTACAACAGGAATGCCTTTAGCTTCTAACTTGCCTACAAGATACTCAATAAATGAAGGGCTTTGCGACATTACAGTTTCATCGCAAGTTTCATAAAGACCAACTGCGATAGCTTCAATTTCACGCACGGAAATGCCGCCATAAGTAAAGAAGCCTTCATAAACAGGAATAAACACTGACATCTTGTCTATAAGAGCCTTGTCGTTAGAGCAAATGCCGCCGCCTCTTGAAGAACTGACTTTTCTTGCACTAAAGTAAACTATGTCTGCCAAGTCGCAGAAAGAGCGCAAGATAGTTGCAACTGTTGCATTTTTAAATTCTGCTTCACGCTTTTTTACAAAGTAAGCATTTTCGCCAATCAAGCTTGCGTCAAGAACCAGTTTGATGCCAAATTCGTCGGCTACTTTTCTTACTTCACGCATATTTGCAATAGAGAAAGGCTGACCTCCAATAAGGTTTGTAGAAGCTTCCATTCTGATATAAGGAATTTTCTCGGCGCCATTTTCTGCAATCACTTTGCGAAGCTTTGCAATATCCATATTGCCCTTGAAAGGATTTGTGCTCTTAATCTGCAAAGCGTCATCATACAAAAGCTCAACAATAGTGCCGCCGTTTAAAGTTATGTGCGCATGAGTTGTTGTAAAGTGATAATTCATAGGAATAATATCACCCTCTTTAATAAACGCTTTTGCCAAAATGTTTTCAGCAGCTCTGCCTTGGTGGGCTGGAAGCAAATATTTTTTTCCAAAAACGTCTGCTACGGCTTTTTGGAATTTCTCAAAACTTTGTGAACCAGCGTAAGCATCGTCGGCGCACTGCATGGCTGCTGTTTGAGTATCGCTCATGGCATTTGTGCCGGAATCTGTTAGCATATCTAAAAAGACATCACGTGTGCTCAAAAGAAAAGTATTAAATCCGCCTTCTTTAAGAGCCTGCAAACGGCGCTCTATTGGCTGTAAATTCAATTTTTGCACAACCCTTACCTTGTGCATTTCAAGAGGGATATTTTCCCCGCTATCAAATTTTACGAAATGATTATTTGTATCTGATTTATCTGATTGCATATTGCTTAGCTGTAATTTTGTTAAGATAAAAAGTGATTGATTAAACCATTCAAGCTATCATTTCATCATCTTGCGTCAAGCGCATTAAAACTTTATTAGAAAAAATTTTCAAAATTTTTTTCCATAAATTTACGTTTTCACAAAACGCTTTTCTTTGTACTCGAACACAAAAAAACCGCAGCAAAAATGCTGCGGTTTTTGTAAAAATATATTGAAGCAATTTTAACGCTTCGAGAATTGGAAACGCTTACGAGCACCTGGCTGACCAGACTTTTTACGCTCTTTAGCACGACCGTCACGAGTAATCAAACCAGCCTTCTTAAGAACTGCTCTTAGATTTTCGTCCATCTTTTCAAGGGCACGTGCCAAACCATGGCTAATTGCGCCTGCCTGACCAAAAGGACCGCCACCTTGCACGTTGATAGCAGCGTCAACTGATGTTGACAAACCTGTAACAACCAAAGGTCTTAGAGCTTCTGTCAAAAGAGCGTCGCAAAAGCAATAGTCATTTATAGACTTGCCATTTACAACTATCTGACCTTTGCCGTTTGTTAATCTTACACGGGCAACTGCTGTCTTGCGACGGCCTACTGATACAAATGTATTTTCGCTCATTGTCTTAAAAATTAGAAATTAAAAGGCTTTGGCTGCTGCGCTTCGTGCTTGTGCTCTGCGCCTGCATAAACGTGCAACTTTCTTAGCTGCTCATTTGCCAACTTATTTTTAGGAAGCATACCTTTAACAGCGTGCTCGATTATAAACTCCGGCTTGCGTGCACGGAATTCTGAAAGGGAAACGTACTTTTCGCCGCCCATCCAACCAGAGAAGAACATATATTCTTTGTCGTTCTCTTTGTTGCCTGTTACACGAATCTTCTCAGCGTTGATTACGATAACATGGTCGCCACAATCTACGTGTGGAGAATAGCTTGGCTTATAACGTCCGCGCAATACGTTTGCGATTTTTACAGCTAGACGGCCTAGAACGAGATCTGTCGCGTCTACAACGTACCACTGTTTGTTTGCTTCATTTTTTGCTACTGTAGTTTTCATCTTATAAAGAAAGAGCAAGAAAGTAGTTCTTTTTTACTCTTCGTCAAATGTTTTTTTAATATTTTTGTAATTATTTTTTTTGGCAAAGCTCAACTAAACTTTGCCTAACCCTTTTTCCGTATGCTAAAAACTCTTAAATATTGCAAGACGGCAAGCAAGAAAGCGCCATTGCAACCTCTTCTGCCGAATATTCATAATTTTTAAGATTCCCCGCAAAATATTCGATATAAGCGGCCATATCTAAATGCCCATGACCTGAAAGATTAAACAAAATTGTTTTGCTCTCTCCGGTTTCGGCACATTTTCTAGCCTCGTCCATAGCGCCTGAGATAGCGTGGGACGATTCAGGAGCAGGTGTTATCCCCTCTGATCTTGCGAATATTACAGCGTCTCTGAAGACGTCTAGTTGTTGTACGGTTTTTGCCCTCATCAAGCCCTGTTTTAGGACATTGCTTATTTGAGGAGCCATTCCATGATAGCGAAGCCCACCAGCGTGTACCGCCGATGGTATGAAGCGGCTGCCTAATGTATACATCTTCAGTAGCGGAGTGGTGCCCGCTATGTCTCCGAAGTCGTAAGCGTACTGCCCTCTTGTCAGAGATGGACAAGCGGCGGGTTCTATGCCGATAATTTCGACCTTTTTTCCGCCACGCAGTTGCTGCCCCAAAAATGGGAAGGCGATGCCCGCAAAATTCGAGCCCCCGCCGCATGCGCCTACCAGTATATCAGGATAGTCGCCGGCCATCTCCATTTGCAGAAGAGCTTCTTGGCCGATGATTGACTGATGAAGCAATACGTGATTAAGCACAGAGCCAAGACAATACTTTGTGTCTTTACCCTTTACCGCCTCTTCTATTGCTTCTGAAATTGCTATTGCCAAAGAACCGCTACAATTAGGCATCTTCTTTAACACTTCACGCCCCGACTCTGTTTCCATTGAAGGGCTTGCAAAAACTTTGCCGCCAAAAAGTTCCATCATCGCTTTGCGATAAGGCTTTTGGTCGTAAGAGCATCTAACCATAAACACTCTGCACTCTAAATCAAATATGCTGCAAGCTTGCGACAAGGCCGAACCCCACTGGCCAGCGCCTGTTTCTGTTGTTACACGCTTTGTGCCGCAGCGCTTGTTCTCAAAAGCCTGCGCAACTGCGCTGCTGGATTTATGAGAACCAGAGGGGCTTACACCCTCGTACTTATAATAAATTTTTGCAGGCGTATTTAAAGCCTTTTCAAGCCTGCGTGCCCTATATAAAGGTGAAGGCCTCCACTGTCTGTAGATTTCGCGTATAGGCTCTGCTATGTCAATATAACGTTCTGTAGAAAGCTCTTGCTCTACAATAG
>JAVBSE010000055.1:0-3430 GCA_031547315.1 Opitutales bacterium | reverse complement strand
AAATCATATTAAAAGCAATTGAACTGGGCGGCTCTATTTCAGGAGAACATGGAATCGGCATTGTAAAATCCAGACTCCTTGACGCTCAAATTTCCTCAGAAGAAAAGGCTGCAATGCTTGCAGTTAAAAAATCGCTTGATCCAAAAAATATTCTTAGCCAAAGCGTTGTTTATGGGAATATAGACATAAGAAAATACACGCAAAATAAAGACATCATTTTGCCTTGGGACAAACACTAAAAATTAAAATAATGAATACAATAAGAGGCAAAATTCTTTTCATAATGGGCTTAATGATTCTAAGCTTAATTATTGTTCTGGCATTTATTTCCGGCGACATTTTTGCAAGATACAAATATCTTGCCCTTGCAGAATGCTCTGCCGGCATTGACCACAAGGCTGAAGAAATAAATAAAAACATACGCAGGCTTGAAGAAAATGCAAAATCTTTGGCAACAATAGGCAAAGTTAATTACGAAATAAAAGACACAAACAAAGAGCTTACAGACTTCACAATTATGGCGCATTTCAGAGATGGCGCAGTTGGTATCGGAGGCGGCATTTGGTACGAACCTTTCATGTTCGACAAGTCAAAAAAATACTCTTGCGCTTATGCTTTTAACGATGGAAAAGTTATCAAAATAGATGAAGGTTATGAAAGCGAAAGATATGATTATCCTAATCAAAGCTGGTATATTTCTGTTAAATCACAAGTAAAGAAAACAGATGAATGCGCCTGGACTTCGCCCTATTTTGATGAGCAAGGCACCCTTACTTTAATGACAACTGTTGGGGCAGGCATTTTTGACGACAATAATAAATTTGTAGGAATGTCCACTGCCGACTGGAAAATAAATTCTATCATCAACAGCATATCAAAAATTAAACCAAGCAAAAACAGCTTCACACTATTTGCAGACGTAAATTCTGAC
Source organism: Opitutales bacterium (assembly GCA_031547315.1). Classification (GTDB taxonomy): domain Bacteria; phylum Verrucomicrobiota; class Verrucomicrobiia; order Opitutales; family Intestinicryptomonadaceae; genus Intestinicryptomonas. Next base: position 2,499 of record JAVBSE010000055.1, on the reverse strand, counting down.
TTCATCTTAGCGCTTACAGACATTAATATTCCAGACAATGCAGTAGGACAATCTCTTAAAACAATACCTTGGTACAACGCAAAAATAAAAGATAAAGATTATATTTTATACAATGACGTGCGCTACATTTCTTTTAACAGACAATTAGACAATGGAATGTTAATTATTGTAAATGTTCCCGAAGAAGAATTTTTTGCAGAAATAAATTCTCATATAATAAAAACAATTTCGGCAGTAATAATAATATCGCTTTTGCTTGCCGGAATTACTTATGGATTGCTTCATAAATTTGTAAGCAAGCCAATAAAATCTTTATCTGAAAAAGCGGAAGAAATAGGCGCAGGCAATTTTGACACTGAAATTGAAATTTCAGGAAATGACGAAATTGGCAAACTTGCACAGTCGTTTAATAAGATGACCTCAGACATCAAAAATCATATACTGAACCTAAAAAATATCACTGCGGAAAAACAACGCATTGCAACAGAACTAGACCTTGCTCACGAAATCCAAACATCACTTTTGCCCTCAATTTTCCCACCATACCCCGACAGAAAAGAATTCGACATCTACGCATTTATGACCCCTGCAAAAGAAGTTGGGGGCGACTTTTTTGACTTCTTTATAATAGATAACAAGCGCCTTGCAGTCATCATTGCAGACGTATCAGACAAAGGGGTGCCTGCCGCACTTTTTGTAATGATAACAAAAACTTTAATAAAGAATTTTGCCCTTCTAAATCTTTCTCCTGAAGAAATTTTTAAGCGCACAAACGAACAGCTTTGCGAAAATAACGAACTTGGAATGTTTGTAACATCTTTTATGGGCTTTTTGGATATTGAAAGCGGAGAATTTTCTTACGTAAATGCAGGTCATAATCCGCCCTATATTTCTCAAAACGGAAAAGATTTTAAAGAACTTCCGCTTCCCAAAGGGCTTATTCTTGCAGGGCTTGAAGGCTCTGAATACACAGAAATGAAAATCAAGCTAAATAAAGGCGACAAACTGTTTTTGTACACAGACGGTGTTACCGAAGCCTTCAATAATGAAAAAGAACTTTTCAGCGAGGCACGTCTGGAAAAAACTTTAAATGAAAATAAAGAAAAAAATGTGAAAGAACTTCTTGTTCAAGTTCACAAATCTATTTCCTACTTCACAGACGGCGCAGCACAAAGCGATGACATAACTATGCTTGGGCTCTCATATAACGGGGAAGATACAGACTCTTAAAGTTTAATTGCAACGCAAATTAATTAACTTTTAAGAACGAAATAAAATTTCCAAATATCACCTAAAATTATTGAAACATTTTTTCTAAAGTTTCACGCAAAAATTCTTTGCTTTTAAGACCCACTTTGGAATCTTCTGTCACAAGCTGGCGGCATTTGCGGGTAATTTCTGAAGGGTCATATTTGATTATTTCAAATTCGCCTTCTTTTGCGCCAAGCCTTGGGTTTATTGGTCTTTCAAGTTTTGTTGGCATTCCAAACCAAGTAAAATAAATATCCCAACCACAAGTATTGCCTGCTGTGCTTGCAAGTTTTGGATATAGTTTTACAAAGTCAGGAGTCTTTGTTGTGTAGTAGCGCACAACTATTGCAGGTTTAAGGTTTTTAATATAGTCTGCAAAGCCGGATTTTAATTCATTTGCGTATGCCGCTTTAAGAAATGCAAGAGGGTCCATGCCCATAAGGTTCATTCCATTTGCGTTGCCAAAAAAATTCTTTTCTTTGTAGCCTTTTTTTGCATACCAAGCGTTGAAATTTCTTGTGAGCATTAGGCCCACTTCAAAGTGAAGATGCGCATTGGCTTTAGGAATTTTGTATGTTGCACTAGACCTTCCCATGCGCCCTATTCTGTCGCCTAAATTAAGTTCTTGCCCTATTTTTATGCCTTCGTCTACTGATGCCAAATGTGCATATAAAGTATACACGGCAACATCAAAACTTGTATGTTCCAAAACTACATATCTGCCATAAGAGCTATTGCCTGAAACAGTATTTATATAGAGCACTTTGCCCTTCATTGCGGCTTTAACGTCATCTAGCGCTTCTTGTTTTTTATCGAACCTTGTGGGTTTAATGTCTATACCCTCGTGGAAGCGGTAGCCACTGTTTCTTACATCGCCAAAAAGCCCGCTGCTTGGCATACTGCCTGCTGTAGGCTGAATGTAGTTTTCGTAAGGCTCTCCTTTTTGGAAAGACACAGATTCAGTTGGCCAAGCAATTGATGAATCTGCAAATAAACTAAGAGACCCCAAGAGAAAACTTAAAGCGGCAAATAGCTTCATCTAAATATTACCACTCGTTTTGCTTTTTAATGCGTGCGACATTTATTTTTTCTATGTCGACATTATATTCCTTAGCTTTTGCAATTAAATCAGTTCCATCAGGAAATTCGCAGAGCATAAAAAAGCGTCCGTTTCTAAGGTAGGTTTCAATTTTGCAAAGCCCTCCAGGATTGCCATTTTCTTTCATCAATATATTGCCGTTTCTTGCA
>JAVBSE010000126.1:0-7876 GCA_031547315.1 Opitutales bacterium | reverse complement strand
ATTTGCAATTTCTTGAATTGTAACGTCTATGGAAAGTTCTACATTCATGCCGTCGTTTGCAGGCACTTCTCTGGTTCTAAACTGAGTAAGTTCGTGTTTTCTTGCGTCATTTTCTGTTTCTACCCAGCCATTTTGTCCGCTTAAATAGAAGTCGCAAAATTTTTCCATGCCCATTTGCGCATCGCCTTCTTTATTGACAAAACCAAGCGCATGAGAGACAAGGCCCTCGCAAGGATAGTCTCTTGTATATTTTATATTGCCTATTATCCCCTTAAGTTTAAGTGCTTTGATTTTTGCGTAAGTTTGCTCATCAGTATTAATAATAAGACGCCATTTTACAGGGCGCAAAGCGGTATCGCCTTCAAATCTTGGAGGGTAGAAACCAGGCGAAGCTTTCTTTATTAATAGGTCTGACGGAATATTTAAAATGTTGGCAATTTCTTCTAATTTTTCTTTTGTTTTTTCATTTAAAACAATGCTGTTAGGATCTACCCCAAGCTCAATATAAGGTCTGCTTGTTGCAAGCAGATTTCCACGCACATCTGTTATATTTCCACGCTTCGCAGTGATTTTATAAAGGCTGCTTCTTTGCGATTCTACAACAGACATACTTTTGTCGCTGTTTATAACATGCAAGAAAAACAGTCTTCCGGAAAGTGCTGTAAAACAAGCGAGGATTATGACTGTGAGTGTAAAAAATCTGAGCTTTGGGATAAATGGGGATGTTTTCATCTTTGGGCAGTATGAGAGGGTTTGTTAGAAACTTTTTTGTATGTAGAAGCTATTACTTTTGAGCGGCCTGGATTTTGCGTGTCGTTAACCTGATAGGCATAGACAATTTTTTCTGGGTCTGTTATTTTTAAAGTGTCGCCTGCACGCTTGCGTAGCACAGAAGGATCTTGTATTTTTGCAATCTGAGAATTCCAAAAATCGTTTTCTCTTTTGATGGTTTTAATTTCAATTTCAAGCTGCTTGATAGCCTTTGCCTCTTTTGCGCAGTCTCTTCTTAACATAGTTATAGAAAATGCGCCTAAGAATATAAACGCTACAAGTAGGAACACTGAGAAACTTAAACTTAAAATAGATTTGTTGTCTGATGATTTCATTTTTAGTCCTTTCGGATAGCCCTTAATTTGGCGCTTCTGCTTCTTGGGTTTTTAGCTGTTTCTGCGTCGCCTGCTACTATGGGCTTGTTGGTTAAAATTGTTGCTTGTTTGATGCGGTCTTGAACAAAAGATTTGTCGAACCTGCTTTCCGGGCGGCCTGCCATTTTTTTGAAAAATTTTTTCACAATTCTGTCTTCCAAAGAATGAAAGCTGATAACTGCAAGAACGCCGCCTTTTGTAAGGCTGGCAAATGCTTTAGGAAGGGCTCTTTCAATTTCTCCAAGCTCATCATTTACTGCAATTCTTAAGCCTTGAAAGGTTAGGGTGGCAGGATGAATTTTTGACCTTGGATCACGCCCTAAAAGTTCTTCAATAAGATTTGCCAAAGCTTTTGTGCTTGTAATCAAGCCTTGTGAATCCCACTCTTTAAGCGCTCTTGCAAGTTTTCTGAACCTTGGTTCTTCGCCATATTCCTTTAAAATATTTTCCAGTTCAGGCAGGCTTGCTTTTGAAATTAAATCTGCGGCAGTCATGCCTTTTGATACATCCATGCGCATATCAACAGGGCCGTCAGACCTAAAAGAAAAACCTCTGTCTGCTTCGTCCAACTGGAAAGAAGAAACGCCTAGGTCCATCAAAATACCTGCGTAGTTTTTGAAATTTGTTTCGTCTAATTTAGAGAATGCATCTCCAAAAAATTCAAATCTGTCTTTAAATTCTTTCTTGAATTCTGTTGCGCGCTTTGCTGCGTCTTGATCTCTGTCAAAGGCGTGCAGTTTGCAGTTTGCAGCTTCAAGTATTGCTCTTGAATGTCCGCCGCCGCCAAAAGTGCAATCTAAATACAGTGCTTCGTCTCGAGGCGCTAAAATCTTTAGCGTTTCGTTTTTTAAGACAGGCTCATGTCCTAAAACATGAACACAGTTGCAACTGTCAGGGCAAGCGGAGGGCATTTAGTAGAAAATTTATAATTGCAGATATTGAGGCTTGATTTGTTTCAGATTTTCTCGCCAAAGAGGGCGGAGGTGTAAAGAATTGCCAAGAAAGCCTTGGGTCATCTTTTGTATTAGAGAGCATTTTTGATTCCATTAGTTGTTTGCTTATGTTTATCATCAGTTTCTCCTTTTGTTAAAATATACTATCCCAAGCATCGACGTCGGAAGCTGTGTTGTCTTGAGCGTCACGTGCCTTGGCTTTTGCCGGATTCCAAACTTCAAATTTATTGTAGTCGCCAAACAAGAATACTTCTCTGTCGATACCCGCGTGTGCAAGTAGGCTTTCCGGCAATGCAAGTCTGCCTTGCCTGTCGCAACCTACAGTGTCGCCGCGTCTGAAAAATTTAGAAATAGCCTTCTTTTTTTCTGCGTCGCCGGATTTTCTTGCACTTTCGTACATAATCTCGACCTCTTTGGGCGGAAAAACAGTTATACAGCCATTGGGATTGGGCAGAGCAATGTAAGCATTTTCAGAATCGTCCCCCTTAGTACGCCACTTTGAAGGCACAGTTAAGCGTCGCTTTTCATCCAGCGGGCGGGCGTATGTGCCCAAATATGGCTTAACTTCTAGTTCTTGTGGCATTTTATTGGAATTCCTGTGCTATGGGTTTCTGCCCCATTTTTAACCACTATCATCCCTTTTGCTCCACGTGTCAACTTTTTTTTATTTTATTTTTCAATTATTTTATCTTTTTTTTAATAAAAATATCCTCATTGACAGAAAGATTTTTTGACTGATAAAAAAATGAATTTTGCCGATTATTCTTTTATAAATTTTTTGACGCAAAATTTGGCTTATTTATTTTGTTATTGAACTTTTGCAGGCAGAAATATTTATAGATAGGGCAAAATGATTAAATCGATTGAAAATAATTTTTAGATATGAAGCATCTTTCCAGAGACGCCTCCCTTTTTGTTCTGCTGCTTATTGTGTTTTTTTTAGGAAGGCTAGCGCTTCTTTTCATATTTGGTGCAGACAAAATTTCGCAAATCACATCAAATTGGACCTTACTTGCTTTTCGATTTGATTTAATGACTGCGGCATACCTTGTTTTGCCAATGTTTTGCATATCAATTATTTCTATGTTTTTTAAAGAATATAGATTTTTAGAGTTTATAAAAAAGCACTACGCAATTTTTGTTTTTGGCTGTTCTGTATTTTTTGCAGCGTTGAATGTTTTGTTTTTTTACGAATATAAAAGCCAATTTAATCAGTGGATACTTGGTATTTTTTATGATGACTTTGTTGCAATTATGGGCACAATTGTAAGAGAATACCCTGTGTTTTGGATATTCCTTGGCATACTGCTTTTGTGGGTGCTTTGTCAGGCGCTGATGAATTTTATTTTCAGAAAAACAGAAAACATTGATGCGCCCAAGCATCTCATAGCCAAGATAGTTCTTTTGCTTTTCGCCATTCCTGTTTTTACATTTTGCTTAAGGGGCGCAAGTTTTTCTTACAACCCGCTTAAGTCTTCAGATGCAGTTATATCTGATTCTGCATTTTTAAATAATTTGATTCCAAATTCTGCATACTGTATTCAGCACGAACTTAAAACTCATTTTGAATTCTTATCTTTTGATGATTCGTTAAAATTTTTTGACACAAGTTTTGCTGAGATTCCGCAAATTGCAGAAAATTATTTGGGCAAAGATATTAAAAATATCGACGAAGGTTTTTTGCGCACAGCGCAGGGCAGCCCTCTAAAAGAAGCGCCTAAGCACGTGTTTTTGATAATCGCAGAAAGCCACTCTGCATGGCCTATGTTCGAAAAATATCAAGAGAGAAATTTAATGCAGGAAACCCTTAAGCTTGTGCAAAAATCTCTTGCGTCAAGACACGCACTTTCTGCGGGCATTTGCACAGTAGATACAGTTACAAGCATACTTGGGGGCATTCCTTTTGCAATGCTTTCTGCATCTTGCATAAAAGATTATCCTAAAGACTATTCAATCGCAAAGCCTTTTAATGACTTGGGTTACAAGACAAGGTTCTTTACAGCAAGCTCTGCAGCCTGGTGCAATATAGGAACTTTCACAAGGCATATAGGCTTTACTGAAAGTTTTGGGGGCGATATTGTTGGCGAAGAATTTAATCTGCACGCATGGGGTGTTCCCGACAGACAGTTTTTTCAGTATCTTTTGAATTTTGATTTTTCAGAAAGTTCGTTTAATGTTTTTCTGACAGTTTCAAATCATCCTCCGTACGAGGTAGATTTAAAGCGTGAGGGCTGCCCAAACAAAATAGATACGCCTCTTGAAAACAAGGTTCAGCACATTTGGTATGCAGATATGTGCATTGGCGAATTTGTTAAGCAGATGAGAAAAAAATATCCTGACAGTCTTTTCATCATCACAGGCGACCACCCTGCAAGACTAAACCCTCCTTATTTAGACGACGACTTTGAAAACAGAATGTGCGTGCCATTAATCTTCACAGGTAAAGCAATTGAAGATGAAAATTTACAAAAAGAATTAGCAACGGCCTCTCACATGGATATAGGCGCCACGCTTGCAGAACTTATCTTGCCCAAGGGGCATCAGTACCTTGCTTGGGGAGAAAATCTTTTAGACCAAAAGCGCAAGCATCCGCCTGTGAATCCTTATGCAATTTACTACGAAGGCGCTTTAAGAAACCCTAAAACATCAAGTTTTCCTGAGGGCGCAAAAGAGGCCATGCAGGCATATCTTTCGCTTGCATATTGGCGTGCTGTTAAAGGTTCAGAATTTCCTAAAGAGGGCGAGGACAGCCTTCAAAATTCAATAAGCTTATTCTTTAAAAAATATACAAGCAGCGAAAGCTCGGAAGGTAAAAATGGAAAATAATTTGCCAGAAAAGAATAAAGGAATAATGCGCTTGATTAAAGCCTGCCATTATTCTTACTGCGGCTTTGTAAACGCATTTAAAAACGAAGCAGCATTTAGGCAAGAGCTGTATATTTGCGCTCCTCTTACAGTGCTTGCTTTATGTTTAAATTTTTCAGGAATTGTAAAACTTATTTTAATTCTTTCAATGCTGGGCTTACTTATTGTAGAGCTTTTAAATTCTGCAATAGAAGAGTGCGTTAATCTTGCCAGCCCACAAATACATCCGCTTGCAAAGCGCTCTAAAGATATGGCAAGCGCAGCAGTTACACTTGCAATAGTTTCTGTGTCTATTGCTTGGGCTTATGCGCTTTATACTTTATTTGCCTAATAAAAATTAGGTGTTTTAAAAAATAAAGCTTGATTCTTTTTCAAAGTGCTTTAAAAAATAAAGTCAAGTTAAGTCGATACGACGCAAGAAAGGTTAAGGTCATGAATAAAATAAAGCACTCGGATTATCATTTTAAAAATATTCTATCTTTTAGCATTAAAGGCCTTTTGGGGTCACTTTTAAAATGCTGCTTAATTGTTTGCATTTTATTTTCTTTTAATTTTGTAAATGCAGAAAGTCAAAAAGAACGCATTGAACGTATGAAAGCTTTTGTGACTGTACAAGAGAATGGGGACGTAAGTATTGAGTATGATAGAAAAAAGCCTGAAATGGAAATTTCAGAAAAAACAGCGTATCATTTTGCTCAATTATTTTTACCTTTAATTTATAGAATAGCTCCGGATATGGATTATGATAAACTTGCTAAAGCTATGTCTAAAGAAATTATGTATCCTTGGTGGAAAGTGCCTCCATATTTGGGGAATTATTTGAAAAAAGAATTACAAGGCAAAGTAAAATATGTGGATGAAAAAAAGTTTAACCCTAGAAAAATGAGGGAATTGATAGACTCTGGAATGCCCGTTATGATTGAATTTGGATTCTTTCAAAAAGAAGAAGTTAATAAAACTGTTCAAAAACGCTCTAATGCAAGAAAAAGTTTATTTACAAAAGAAGAATTTGAAGAAAATTTAAAGACAAATTTTGTAGATGTAAAAAGAGAAAAAATAAGAAAAGGGCTTAGCCACCCAAGCCCTTTATTAGCTTACAATAAATTCACAAAAGAATTTTTTATTGTTGGCTATGACTATTGGCTGACAGAAGAAGAGCTTTTAAAATTAGAAGTTTCTGTAAAATATTATGAGCTTCTTCCTTAAGTTTCGCTTTTGGCAAATATCAGATATAGCTCTCTGAATAAAAAAAGCAGAATCATATAAGGCAGAATAAAAATGTATGCGGGCAAAATAAATATTGCAATAAGCCCGCCTTTTACATTGCTGCCAAGTATTATACCTAATGAGGTAAAAATTAAAAAGTTTATTGCCACTCCAAAAATATTTCCAAAGGAAATTTTAACTAGACCTTCAAAGAAAAAATATTTTTTAAGCGGGAAGGCAAAATCTAAAAATACAGAGCCAAATATGGCCCCAAATGTGCCGCCATATAAGCTTCCTAAAGCTGCGGAAGATGTGCAGTCAATCCAAGTATTATTAAGGTCTTTTGCTACAAGCGGATAGAAAATCAACATACCCACAAGAGAGCCAATGTACCAGCCAAGAAAAGAGCACATAGCTGTTCCAATAATTTTATGCCTAGGGTAAAAGTCTAAAAAATTTTCGACCAAATTGCGTTTAATAAGGGGAATTTTTGAAAAAAATATAAAAAACAAATCCAAGCAGGCACACATAAGTAAGCTCAGATAAAATGGGCTTATCGCATGTTTTAGAAAATAAAATGATATAGCATAAGCCATCAGGAAATGCAGCAAAACAGAAAACAAAAAAAGTAAATTTCTAAGAAAGCTCGCCATAAAGTATAGGTTTAGAATTCAAACAAATTCTAAAATGAATTTTTATTAAGACAAGATTTATTTAAAAAACAAAAAACGAAATCTCGCGACTTCGTTTTTTTTGGAGGCATGGATCGGAATGATTCGCAATTTGGTTTTGCTGCGCAAAATCCGCATTGTCTCACCCCTTTTGGGCAAAGTGTTTCACACTTTGTCTAGCCACAAAGCTTGTATTGCAACTTTGCGGCTTAGAACCTTTTGTTCGCTTCCTTCCACCGCAAAAAAAGCCCGCAAACACTGATGTTTACGAGCTTCTTTAAAACAGGCGTGGGTCGGAATCGAACCGACGAATAAAGCTTTTGCAGAGCCTTGCCTTACCACTTGGCTACCACGCCATTCAATAAAGCACTACATCAAAGCAGTTAAATTTTCTTTATCAAGAAAAAAATTAAACAAATTTTTTGCAGAGGTGGCACATTGTCTCTGGCGTCTTGCAAAGGTTGGCTTTGCAATATTCGCGTCCATACTGAATTAGTTGCAGGTGCAGTTTATTCCAAGTTTCTTTTGGGAAGAGTTTTTTAAGATCTTTTTCTGTTTCTTCAACATCTTTGCCGGAGGTGAGTTTCCAGCGTGTTGCAAGCCTGTGTATATGCGTATCCACAGGAAAGGTAGGGTGTCCAAACGCCTGCATCATGACTACTGATGCAGTTTTGTGGCCTACGCCTGCAAGGGCTTCAAGGGCTTCAAAAGTTTGCGGAACTTCGCCATTATGCTCATCAACTAAAGTTTGTGAAAGCTTAATTATGTTTTTAGATTTTGCGTTAAAAAATCCGCAAGGATGTATGATTTTTGCAATCTTTGTCTGCCCAAGCTTCAGCATTTTTTGAGGCGTGTCTGCAAATTTAAAAAGCGTGGGTGTAACTTCATTAACACGCTTATCAGTACACTGCGCAGAAAGCAGCACAGCTATCAAAAGCGTGTAGGGGCTTTTGTGTTCTAAAAAAATAGGCAAGTTATCATAAAGCTCATTAAGATATTTAAGAGCGTACTTAGCCTTTTGCGATTTTGTCATTTT
>JAVBSE010000168.1:0-2964 GCA_031547315.1 Opitutales bacterium | reverse complement strand
AGGGGCATAAGCCCTGCCCTTGCAGTGTAAATTGCGGCTGTCATACCTGCGCAGCCGCTTCCGATAATTATAACTTTTTCCATTTGCAATTCTTTCTATTAAAATTCTGATAAAAATTATTTAAGAATTTGAAGATCTTGCAAGCCTTCACTTTAAAAAAAACAGACCTGCAAAATTCACAGGTCTGTCAGAAAGCTGTTTTATTTGTGAGAACTTAAGTAATCTGAAACTCCTTTGCTAGAGGGCTTCATAGCGTCTTTGCCTTTTTCCCAATTCATGGGGCAAACTTCGCCGTATTTTTCTAGATGTTGCAAGGCGTCAATCACTCTTAGCGCTTCTGTTGTAGAGCGTCCTATGCCAAAATTGTTTACAAGTTCGTGCTGAACTATGCCTTGTTTGTCTATTAAAAACAGGCCTCTGTAGGCAACAAGTTCGCCTGAAACACTCTGATTTCCAAATTCGTCCATAAAATATTCGCCAGCCAAAACGCCATAATCTGCGGAAATTGTCTTATTTATATCTGAAACAAGCGGATACTTAACGCCTTCAACTCCACCAGATTCACGTGGCAAACTAACCCAAGTAAAGTGCGAAAATTCAGAATCTGTAGAGCAGCCAATAACTTTTACGCCTCTTGACTCAAATTCTGCTATGTCCTTTTGAAATGCCAAAATTTCCGTTGGGCACACAAAGGTAAAATCCTTAGGATAGAAAAACAATAACACATAGTTTTTGCCTTCAAATTGCGAAAGCGTAAAATTTTCTACAATCTCATTATCTACAACTGCTTTTGCTTTAAAATCCGGGGCTTTTTTTCCGACTAATGTTGGCATAATTTTCCTTTTTTTGTTGTTAAAAAATTTCTGAAATATAAGTTTAATTATCGAATATTTTTTCAAGATTTAAAGTTAAAAATGAAATTCATTGATACACACGCACATTTAGATTTCTTCCAAGACAATAATACGCTGCCCGAAATGTTTGAAAGAGCAAAACTTTCGGGGGTCTATAAAATCATCACTTGCAGCGCAAGGAAGTGCGACTGGGCAAACTACTTTAAACTTGCAAAAGAACATAAAGGAAAAGTGTTCTGGCAATTTGGAATACATCCGACAGAAGTGGAAGAAAGCGATTTTGAGATTCTGGAAAAATCTTTTGAAGACTATATGAATTCAGATCTTCCCCCAATTTCTGTGGGCGAAATAGGCTTAGATTTTTATAGACTCCCCCAAGATGAATTTGAAATTTCACAAATTAAAAAGACTCAAGAAAGTATTTTTAGACTGCAGCTTAACTTAGCAAAAAAAGCAAATTTGCCTATCTGCGTTCATGCCAGAAGCGCAATTTCAGAATCTGTGCAAATTATGAAAGAAGAAAATTTTGACTTTTCTAAAAGCGTATTTCACTGCTTTAGCGGCGGCCTTAAAGAAATTGAAGTTTTAAATTCTTTAGGCGCAAGAGCCTCTTTTACTGGCATTATCACATATAAAAACGCAGAAGAAATGCGCAGCGTTATGCTTGCGCAGGGCCTAGAAAAAATTATGTTTGAGACAGACTGCCCCTACTTAGCCCCCACCCCGCACAGAGGCAAAGATAACGAGCCCTCTTACATTCCGCTAATTGCAAAAAAAGCTGCAGAACTTTTCAATATTTCAGAAAAAGAAATGGCGCAAATCAGCACTGAAAACGCAGAAAGTTTTTTCAAGATTTAACTTTGACCTAAGCTAAGTATTTTGCTTCACTTAAAAAATGATTAAAATTTCAGCATTTATAAGCGGCGAATTGGCATTTCAGCTAGAAGATTATTTCGATGAAACTGCCAACATAAATTGGGGCATAGACAAGTTAAACAACGCAACTCCGCCGGAACTTTTTGGATATTTTGAAACCCAAAATGAAGCAGACGCAAGCTTTGAAGAACTAAAAATACTCTTTCCCGAACTGCCGGAAAAACTAAATTCTGAAATTGTAAATCCTTGCGATTGGCAAAATGAATACAAAAAATATCTGCAGGCTTGGAGCATTAAAAATCTTCACTGGGTGCCAATTTGGGAAAAAGAAAATTATAAAGTACCTACCGGAGATAAAGTTTTTTATTTTGACGCAGGCCTCGCATTTGGCACTGGCGACCACCCAACAACAAGACTTTGCGCTATCAGAATTCTAGACTACCTTGAAACTTGCGCAGATCCTAAAAATGTTTATTTGATTGACGCAGGCTGTGGCTCAGGAATTTTGGCATTGAGCGCAAAACTGCTGGGCATAGGCAAAGTCTATGGCTTTGATTTCGACCCTGAAGCTGTGCGCATAAGTAAAGAAAACGCAGTGTTTAATAATGTTCCTGCTGAGAATGTTCTATTTGAAGAAGCCGACCTTATTAAAGGCCTTAATGGCAAAACTTGCGATATTTTAGTGGCAAACATTCAAGCAGATATTCTAATGAAATTTTCAAAAGAACTTATTTCTGCAGTAAAAACCGGCGGACTTTTAATTCTAAGCGGAATTTTAGCTATAGAAAATGAAGAAACAAAAAATCATTTTTTACAGCAAGCAGGAAGCAAAATTAAATCTGTGGAAAGCACTGTAATGGGCGAGTGGTCAGACCTTCGCTTGCAGTTTTAATATGCTCAAAAGAAATTATATAGAGCTTTTAAGCCCTGCAAAAAATTACGATTGCGCAAAAGCCGCAATTCTTGCAGGGGCTGACGCTGTATATATTGGCGCAAGCAAATTTGGCGCACGCTCTGCGGCAGGAAATTCTTTTGAAGATATCAAAAAAATTTGTGAGCTTGCTCATTCTTATGACGCTAGAATTTATCTTGCGCTAAATACAATATTTTCTGACGCAGAATTAATTGAAGCCCAAAAATGCGCTTTTGATGCCTATAATGCAGGAGTCGACGCTCTTATTATACAAGATATGGGGCTCTTGGAATTAGATTTGCCGCCTATTGAAATCCACGC
>JAVBSE010000155.1:0-5690 GCA_031547315.1 Opitutales bacterium | reverse complement strand
TGTATAATATTAAATATTATAAGATTCTTTATAAATTTCTGAAACCTTTTATAAAATCGCCTGTCTGTTTAAAGCAAGGGCAAGCGCAGGTCGGTAGAAATATAAAAGAAGGTGCAGTCATTTTTGTTTTCATTTTGTTTTGTTTGATTGTGCTTTTTTGATCTGCGTCTTGCTTCTTTTTTATCTTAACAGAAGTCTTGACGAGACAGGGGCTTTTTGCATAATTCCTACTTTTCAAAAATTAAGAGTAAAAGTATGGCTTTAATTGTACAAAAGTACGGCGGAACGTCAGTTGGCGATGTTGAGAGAATACGCATTGTAGCGCAAAGAATTAAGGACACTGTTGATGCAGGCAATCAGGCAGTTGTTGTTGTGTCGGCAAGAAGCGGCGTTACAAATCAGCTTATAGAGCGTGCAAAAGCGCTTAACCCTTGCCCTAACGAGCGTGAAATGGATATGCTTTTAGCTGTTGGCGAACAAGAAACAATAGCTCTTGTTGCTATGGCTTTGGAAGCTTTGGGTGTTCCTGCTGTTTCCAGAACAGGGGCGCAGGCGGGCATTTGTACAGACTTTAATCATACCAAAGCACGCATTATTGATGTTACTGGCGGCGATATTCCCAAACAGCTTGCAGAAGGCAAGGTTGTGATAGTTGCAGGTTTTCAGGGTATAGGTCCTAATGGTCACGTTACAACTTTGGGGCGTGGGGGCTCTGACCTTTCGGCGATAGCTCTTGCGAGTGCTTTAAAGGCAGATTTGTGCCAAATTTTTACAGACGTTGACGGAATTTACACTGCTGACCCTAGAGTTGTAAAAACTGCGCATAAAATTGAATTTATGGAGTACGACGAGCTTTTAGAATTGGCGTCATCAGGTTCAAAAGTTATGCAGGCAAGGTCTGTTGAATTTGCAAGAAAATTTAATGTAGTATTTGAAGTAAAATCTAGTTTTAACAATAATAGCGGGACAATAGTGAAAGCAGTAGTACCACCATCAGAAGGCCTTGTCGTTAGCGGCGTGGCAGTAGACAAAAATCAGACAAAAGTTACAATCACAGGCATACCTGACCAGCCGGGTGCGGCAGCAGAAATCTTTTCTGCGCTTGGTTCCAGCGACATTGGCGTGGATATGATTGTTCAAAATATTGGTCGTGCAGGAATGGCAAATCTTACATTCACAGTTGCAAAAGACGATGCTGCAAAGGCAGAAAAAATTCTTGCAGAAACTTGCAATAAATTAGGAGCTAAAGTTTCTCTTACAGGCGACATTGCAAAGGTTTCAGTTGTTGGCGTTGGTATGCGTTCACATAGCGGCGTTGCTGCAACTTTCTTTAGCTGCTTGGCAGAAAAGAACATCAACATTCAGCTAATTACAACCAGCGAAATTAAAATTTGCGTTGCAATCAGCCTAGACAAATCTGACGAAGCCGCTCTTGCACTTCACACAGCATTTGGTTTAGACAAATAGTTTTTTTGCCCCACTTGCGCCTATTTGGGGCTTTGGGGTATAAAATTAAGATTTTTTTCTTGGATTATGCCCGATTATCGAAAGAATATTCGGGCATATCTGTTTTATAATAGAAATTTTACGATAAGAGTTTATGGAATTTGTAAGTACAAGAGGTAAGGCAAAGAGTTTAAATTTTTCTGAGGCTGTAATGGAGGGCTTGGCGTCTGACGGCGGTTTGTTTGTGCCAAATACTTTGCCAAGCATTCTAGACAAATTTGATTCTTGGGAGGGTTTGTCTTACGCAGATTTGTGCTTTGAGTTTTTAAAACTTTTTGCAGATGAAATTCCTGAAAAAGATTTAAAGCAAATTGTAAAAAAATCCTATCAAAATTTTGACGACCCAAGCGTTGCGCCCCTAAGAAAATTAGATTCAAAAACTTATTTGCTGGAACTCTATCATGGACCAACTTTGGCATTCAAAGATTTTGCACTTCAGCTTTTAGGCAATTTGTATGAATATCTTTTGGGCAGAAATAAAACTTCAATAAATGTGCTTGGCGCAACTTCAGGCGATACCGGCAGCGCCGCTATAAATGGGCTTTTAGGAAAAGCTAATGTAAAAATATTTATGCTTTATCCCAATGGCAGAGTTTCGCCGCTTCAAGAGCGCCAAATGACTTGCACAGGGGCAAACAATGTTTTTCCTATCGCAATAGACGGAACTTTTGATGACGCTCAGGCAATAGTCAAAGAGCTTTTTAATGAGGCAGATTTTAAGCAAAAATATCGCCTTGCGGCAGTAAATTCTATAAACATGGCGCGCATTTTGGCGCAGTGCGTTTACTATATTTATGCGTATTTAAAAATAGAAAAAAGTGAGCGCAAAAATATTAAATTTGTAGTTCCGACAGGTAATTTTGGCAATATTCTTGCAGGCTGGCTTGCTTCAAAAATGGGCATGGAAGTAAGGGGATTTTCTATTGCCACAAATCAGAACGACATTCTTTACAGGCTCTTTAAAACCGGCAGGTACGAGCTTGGCAGCGTCCACCCAAGCTATGCGCCGTCTATGGACATACAGCTTTCTTCAAATTTTGAACGCTTCATTTATTTTGCTGAAAATAAAAATACGCAAAAAGTTTGCGAAATTATGACAGAGTTCAAAAACACAGGTAAATGGGTTTTTGAAAATTTTGATGCCGACAGCTTTAGCGCCACAAAATGCGACGACACCAATATCGCAAAAAACATCAAGAGCGTTTACGAAAAATATAAAATAATAATAGATCCACATACAGCCTGCGGATTTCAAGATTTAGACGATGGCTTAAATATAGTTGTGTCTACAGCGCACCCTGCAAAATTCCCGGAGCTGATTATGCAGACTGTCGGAGAGGAGTCTAAATCTGACAGTCTGGAAATTCTAAAGCTCAAAAAAATACAGAGGCTTGAATCAGATTCAAGCGCAGCAAGCATAAGAAAAATTATAGAAGAAAAGGGAAAATTTTAATGAAAGCACAAGTTTTTATATACGACACAACTTTGCGTGACGGCACGCAGGGCGAGGGTGTTTCAATATCGGTTGCATCAAAGTTAAGGCTGGTTGAAAAAATGGACCAGTTTAAAATAGACTTTATTGAGGGCGGTTGGCCGGGTTCTAATCCAAGAGACATGGCATTTTTTGAAGAAGTGAAAAATCTTAAATTGGCGCATTCAAAAATTTCCGCATTTGGCTCTACACGCAGGGCAAATGTTGCGGCTAAAGATGACGCTCAGTTGCAGCTTCTTTTAGATGCTCAAACTCCTTACGTTACAATTTTTGGCAAGACTTGGCTTTTGCATGTTGAGCAGGTTATCAAGACCACTGCTGAAGAAAATTTGGCAATGATTAAAGACAGCGTTTCTTTCTTAAAATCTAAGGGCAGAAATGTTATCTATGATGCAGAGCACTTTTGTGACGGCTATAAAGACAATAAAGAATACGCACTTAAAACTTTAAATGCGGCAGTTGAAGGCGGCGCCCAGTGGCTTTGCCTTTGCGACACAAATGGCGGAACTATGCTTTCTGAATTTAAAGACATAGTAGAATGCGTTGTAAAAAACTTTCCTAAGATTCCAGTAGCAGTGCACTGCCATAACGATAGCGGACTTGCAGTTGCGTTATCGCTTACAGGTGTTGAAGCAGGGGCAAGCATGGTGCAGGGCACTCTTAACGGATTTGGAGAGCGTACTGGCAATGCAAATTTGTGTTCAATAATGCCAAGCTTGTGTCTTAAATTAAATTATCCAATGGCTTGCAGTGACAATATGGCAAAGCTAAGAGACCTTTCTATTTTTGCAGATGATATGGCAAATATGAGAAATGATTTGCGTCAGCCTTACGTTGGCGTTTCTGCTTTTGCACACAAGGGCGGGGTTCATGCCGACGCTGCAAATAAGGTTAAAGAAAGTTACGAGCATATTCGTCCGGAACTTGTTGGCAATAAGACAAGAGTGCTTGTTTCAGATATGTCTGGGCGTGCGCTGGTAATGATGAAGGCGCACGAACTTGGTATGGACGTAGATTCTAAAGACCCTAAAATCAAAGAATTTTTGGAAGAACTTAAGCGCCTTGAATTTATGGGCTATGGTTATGAGGCCGCAGATGCGTCTTTTAAATTGCTGCTTGCAAAGTTTTTGAAAAAATATCGCGAACATTTTATTGTGCGCGGTTATCGTGTAATTGTTGAAAGAGATGAAACAAGGGCGATAACAAATTCTGAGGCAACTCTAAAGCTAGAAATAAACGGCAACATTGAATACACTGTTGCAGAGGCTCATGGCCCTGTTGCAGCTTTAGATATGGCGCTGCGCAAAGCGCTTGTTAAGCATTATCCGCAAATAAAAGATGTAGAGCTAAAAGACTTTAAAGTAAGAATTATAGACAGCGGACTTGCTGCAAATGCCGTAACAAGAGTGCAAGTTGAAACAGGCGATGGCGCCGAAATTTGGGGCACTGTCGGCGCTTCAGACAATATTGTAGAGGCATCTTGGGAGGCTTTGAAAGACGCACTTGAATACAAACTTCATAAGGCAGATACGCAAGTCTTAGCTAAATAGTATTTATGGATAATTTGATAGATATAAAGTCTCATATAAAAAACCCTGTTTTGCGTTTTTTATATGGGCTGATTTCTTATCCTTTAGAAAGTTTTTTAGGGATACGCGGCTTTAATAAGGCTCATGCAAAAGTTGAAAGTTTGCCTGCGTCACGCAATTTTTTTGATAGGGCGCTAGAGGCTTTGGACGGCTCTTATCAGTATGATGCCGATGAGCTTAAAAAGATACCTGCAGAGGGCCCTTTATTTGTTGTGGCAAATCATCCTTTTGGATGCTTAGACGGAATTGTGCTTGGAGATTTTCTTTTAAAAGTACGCCCGGATATGAAGCTTTTGGCAAATTACTTGCTTGCCGAAATGCCAAGCATTCGCCCTTGGCTTTTAACTGTCAATCCTTTTGGAGGCGCAGAGGCAGCTTCTTCAAATTTAAGTTCAATGAAAGAATCTTTGCGTCTTTTAAAAAGCGGGGGCTGCATTGCAACTTTTCCTTCAGGTACAGTTTCGCATTTCAATTTTAACGATATGCGCATTACCGATCCGCAGTGGGTTAAAAATGTCGCAACGCTTGCAAGAAAAACAGGCGCAACAATTTTGCCTGTTTATATTTCTGGCAGAAACAGTTTGTTCTTTCAAATAGCAGGGCTTATTCACCCTAGGCTGCGCACGCTTTTGCTTCTTAGAGAAATGGTAAATAAGGCTAAGACTGAAACTGTAAAACTAAAAGTGGGCAACGCCATCTCGCCTTCAAAAATTGCAGCGTTTGAAACAGACGAAGAACTTACAGCTTGGATACGCCTTCATACTTATGCGCTAAAACAAAAGCCTGAGAAAATTCCTGAAGATGAACATCCTGTGTCCACAAGATCTATTTTTCAAATAGGGCACATAAAAAAAGTTTACGAAAAAATTTTGCCAAAGCGTGGAATGCAAGAGCTTATCTTGCCAATAGACCCTGTGCTTATGGAAAAAGAAATTGCAGAGCTTCCTGAATCTTGTAGGCTCATAGAGGGCGAGCGCATTGCAGTTTACGGCGCTTACGCCTGGCAGATGAAGTGGACCATGCTTGAAATAGGCAGGCTTCGTGAGCAAACATTCAGAGAGGTTGGCGAGGGCACTGGCAAGTCTGTAGATACAGATGAATTC
>JAVBSE010000141.1:0-6858 GCA_031547315.1 Opitutales bacterium | reverse complement strand
AAAAATTTGCATTTTTAAGGGATGGCCGCATTAATAATATTAAGATTGAAAGCGTTACAAAAAAATCGGGACTGGGCAGAGAACTTACATCCGGCATTGTATTTGACTGGATGCTAAAAAATGCAGAAAAAGACGAAATTGTTGCAGACATTTCTTTTCATATAAATGGAAGAAAAGCGGGCACTAAAAAGTGCTACTACAGATGCACTGCAACAAATGCGCCAAGCGGAAATTATGCACGCACAATACACTCTGGCACAGAAGAAGAAATCCCTATTGGCTTAGCTCAAAGCATATTTAACGCAACAAATGACCTACAGATTGAAGGCGAAATTAAAATTGCAAACGCTGATGAATTCGAACTTATTTGCAAAAAAATTTCCATAGCAAACAGTTTTGAAAACGCTGTTGTTGTGGAAACAAATTTTGATATTTTTACAAGAACTTTAAGCGCAAAATTTGGACCGCCAAAACATTTGTATCCTGCAGACATCGCACAGTATTTTAGAATGATGAAATCCAGAAACGACTTAAGCTCTGGCAAAAGATCTTCATCCAGCGTTTCTGTTGAAGGCGCTGCCGCCAGCGGCGCAGAAGTTATTGAAACTCTGGACAGCTTGGATAAAGAAATTTCATTTATAGAATTAAAAGATTCTGAAAATAAGAACATAACAATTCGTCTGGATATAAACGACATCAAAAGCGACAAACTTGTTGAAGTTAAACTTACAAAAACTCTTGTAGTACACAATGGCAAGCCTATGCACACCTATGTCTTGATGAGTAACCCTGTACCTATTTCTTAAAATGAGCACACCTGCATTTATTACCTTTGGATGTTTTAATGGTTTTCCATTTGTGCCTACCCTCTTTAGCAGTGTTAAAGATGAAATGCCTGAACCGCTCCTAGGGCCTTATGATTTAGAACAAGCAATGCGAATATTTTGGCGTCTAAAAAGCTTGGATTTAGTCCTAAATTCCTCTGCACTAGGAGAAGCAGAATCTGAAAATTTTAAGACTGTAAGTAAAGCTAAAGACCTTGAACCTTTCCTAAAAAATGATCTAACAAGAGAAGATGGCAGAACCCGTGCCTTTGGAAGTGTTAGACTGACAAGCGATTCTAAAATCAGCTGTGAAAGCAATGAGCCCATTTCAAGAATAGGAAGCCACGCTGATCATGTAAACTTGTATGAGACTTATTTTTCTCTAGAAACTTTATATAAAGACAGAATTTTTGCTATGACAAGTCTTTATATAGATGATATTTCGGTTGCATTAAATGAACATAACCTTCTGTATACGCCATGCTATTATTTTAAATATTTTTTTGGCTCTTATTTTGTGAACGGGCCCTTAACCGGCTACAAACCTAATATAGACGAGAATAGTTCCAGTAACATATACAGAGGTGAATTTACTGCTGCTCTATTAGATTCAAAAATAAAAGTGCATGCTGAAGAAAATTATTTTCATTATTTTTTGGGGCTTCCCTTAAATCCATTTTCTTTAACAATGAAATTTGATGAAGAATTTTATCAAGACTTTGAATTTGAATGATTAACTATTTTCCACGCATTTGCTGGCCTTGATGCTTGCCATCATCTAAATTCTTGGAAAATTTTGTAGGATAGAGCGCAAGCAAAAATGCGAAGAAAATTCCCACAAAAAGAAAGGCACAAAGAAGAATTCTTTTTTTGCAAAATATTACTGTGCTTAAAAATTTTTTGTTCAAAAATAAGTGCACAATCAAGGCAAATATCATAAATATTGCCACGCAAAAATGTATGAATTCCCAATCCGGTTTTGTTAATCCCAAAACAGTTTGAGGCCCCATACCTTTTACAAAAGAATATTTTAGCATCAAGCCTCCGCCTGCCAAAATGCAAAAGCTAAGGTATAAACTTATATCTACAATTCTTTTTAGCGTATTCATATTTTATTGAACAAAATTTTACGAATTAAGTTTCAGATAAAACAAAAAAACTCAGAAAGTTTTTTCTTTCTGAGTTTTATTTTTTAATGCACAAATTTTTTATGCGCCTGCGTCTTCAATATACTTTACCACTTCGTCAACGCTAAGGCGTATTTGCTTTGTGGAATCGCGCTCACGCAGTGTTACGCTGCCATTGCCTTCAACAGTTTCAAAGTCCACAGTAATGCAAAATGGAGTGCCAATTTCGTCCTGCCTGCGGTAGCGGCGGCCAATTGCGCCTGTGGCGTCAAAAAATACATTCCAGCGATTTTGCAAACGCTTAAATATTTCACGAGAGCGATCAAAAATTTCCGGCTTATTCTTAACAAGCGGAAATACTGCAGCCTTAAATGGAGCAACTCTTGGATGAAATTTTAAGAAGGTGCGCTTTTCCGCTTCGCCCTTGTCGTTTGGAACTTCGTCTTCCGCATAAGCTGCAGACATCACTGCAAGGAAGGTTCTGTCAACACCCAAAGAAGGCTCTATAACATGAGGCAAATATTTTTCTTTAATAGCCTCGTCAAAATATTCCAAAGCTTTGCCTGAAGCATTTTGGTGCTGAGTAAGGTCAAAATTTCCACGCACTGCAATGCCCTGCAATTCTTGCAAACCATGAGGAAAATTGCAGGTAATGTCTGTGCAAGCCTTTGCATAGTGCGCAAGCTTTTCTTGAGGATGAATGTCTTCGCCAAGTGCGTCTGCAGGAATGCCAATAGACACAAACCACTGCTTGCAGCAGTCAATCCACTCTCTGTGAAGTTTCTTCCAATCTGCATGCGGAGAAATAAAGTACTCTATCTCCATCTGTTCAAATTCTCTGCTTCTGAAAATAAAGTTACGAGGCGTAATTTCGTTTCTGAAAGCCTTGCCAATTTGAGCAATACCAAAAGGAACTTTTACTCTTGAAGTGTCTATAACATTTTTAAAATTTGCAAAAATACCTTGCGCAGTTTCGGGGCGCAAATATGCAACTGCAGTCTCGTCTCTTAATGCGCCAACATAAGTTTGGAACATCAAATTAAAGTCTCTTGGGGGCGTAAGAGTGCCTGCGTTGCCTGTTGCCGGGCTTGGTATAAGCTCGTACTCAAAAGGCTTTGCGTCCATATAATTTTTAAGGACAATTTCGCCAAGACTGCCCTGCTTTGCAAGCTTGCGCTTTAATGCGGCAGCTTTATCTTCCGCTTCTTTTTGCATTGCGCCATCTTCCAAAACACTTACATAGCCAATAGTTTCAGAATCTACTTCAACTTTTGCAAAAAATAGTTGGTCTGCCCTAAAGCGCAATTTAGATTCTTTGCAGTCTACCATTGGGTCTGAAAAACCTTCAACGTGGCCGGATGCCTTCCAGATATTTGGGTGCATAATAATAGACGAATCTAGCCCCACCATATCTTCACGGCGCTGCACAAAGTCTTGCCACCAAGCGGCTTTGATATTGTTTTTAAGCTCTACACCAAGTGGTCCGTAGTCAAAAAAGCCATTGAAGCCGCCGTAAATTTCGGAGGATCTGTAAATAAAGCCTCTGCGTTTGCAAAGCCCTTCGATAGTCGTCATATCAACCATAAATATTCCTTATATAAACCTTGAAATATATGAATTTTGCACCAATTGAGTCAAGCATTTATAAGCTTTGAATCTTAGAGATTTACAAAAAAAGCTTGCAGGCATTTAGAAAAATTACAATCATCGAGCTTGTATGAAAAACAAACTTATATTGATTGGGGTATTATTAATGTCATTTATGGTTTTGGGCGCAGCACAGTTGCAAGCAAAACCTGCTAAAGCACGCAAGGTAGTTGTTCAGCTTTATACACTGAATAAATTTACTTTTGAGGAGTCTATCGCAAAGCTAAAGGGTCTAGACATAGATGGTATTGAGCCCTACCCTGGCCAGAGGCTTTCTGAAAAATTTCCTAATGTGAAATTTGACGAAAACATGAATGACGAGCAAAAAGCCTTTGTAAGAGAGCTTCTTGCAGACGCAAAACTTAAAATGGTCAGCATGGGTAATGCAAATCCAAATAATGACGACAAAAATGTGCGTAAATATATGGCATTTTGTCAAGAATTTGGCATTAAAAATCTAATTTCAGAAACTAATGTTGCTGTAATGGAACGTTGGGAAAAAACAGCTCCTGAATATGATGGCGTGGTGCTTGCAATACATAATCATGGCAAATCTTCATCTAACCAGTATTGGGATCCTTTTGTTATGATGCGCTTTATTAAAGATAAAAAATATGTTGCAGGCAGCCCCGACGTTGGCCACTGGAAGCGTGCAGGCATAGACCCTATTGAAGGTCTAAAAACTCTTAAGGGCAAAATGGTTTCCATACACTTTAAAGACGTTGACGAAAATGGCAAAGACGTTGTTTTTGGCACAGGCGTAAACAATGTTAAAGGCATGCTTGCAGAACTTGACGCACAAAAGTATGACGGCTTTTTTGTAATTGAGTATGAAAACGAATGGGAAAACAATATCCCTTCTGTCAAAAAGTGCATAGAATTTTTGCGTGCAAACTAATTTAAAAATTTAACTAAAATCACATAAAAAAAGCGCAGATGAAAATTTCATCTGCGCTTTTTTTGTACTTATAAAAATCTGAATAAATTTTAAGAATTTTCAGGATTCAAAACTAAACGCTCTGCCCCAAATTTTGGAAAAATAAAAGAACTTATAGACTTTGCCTTAAGCTTGCCTTCATCTACTTCTATAATGCAGCCGCAAATTCTGGGGTCTTCTTCTGCAACAGCAAAAGCTCTGGGGCGTCCGTCTATGAATCTTTGCAGCACTGCTTCTTTGTCGCGCCCAAGGCAGCCATCCCAAGGGCCTGTCATGCCTATATCTGTGATGTAGGCTGTGCCTTTAGGAAATATTCTGGCGTCTGCTGTTGGAATATGCGTATGCGTTCCAAAAATTGCGCCAACTTTTCCGTCTAAAAGATTTGCTATAGAAATTTTTTCAGAACTTGTTTCTGCATGAAAATCTAAAACTAAAAAATCTGCCATTTTTGAAAATTCTTCGAGCTTTTCTTGAGCCTTTCTGAAAGGACAATCTGCCTTAATTTTCATTAAAGTTTGCCCCAAAAGAGAAAATACCAAAACCTTAACGCCAAATTTTTCTACAATAACAAATTCTTTGCCGGGGTTATTAGGAGGCAAGTTTGCAGGCTTGCAAGCGTTTGTCAGGCTGTCTATTTCTGTTTCAAAGCAGCGCTGATCCCAAATGTGGTCGCCAAGGGTTATAACGTCAACGCCAGCCCTTATGATGGCATCTGCCATATTTTTAGTAATGCCATTGCCGCCTGCAATATTTTCTGCATTGGCAATGACTATGTCTATTTTGTAATCGTTTTTAATTTTAGGCAAATAACTTTGTATGATTTGCCTTCCGGGCTTTCCTACAATGTCGCCAATGCAAAGTATCCTCATATCTCTAAAAAACCTAATTTTTGAGACAGGGCTCTCATATCTGCAACTATGCCGTTTGCAGAAGTCTCTGACTGAATCTTTACCAAAATATTGCGCTTAGAATAAAGCTCTACAAGAGGGAAAGTTTGCTTGTGATAAACTTCAAGCCTATGGCGTATAGTTTCCGGTTTGTCGTCGTCTCTGACTATAAGTTCGCCGCCGCATTTGTCGCAAATTCCATCTATTTTTGGCCTTTGTTTTTCTTGATGATAAGGCGCTTGGCATCTAGAGCAAACCATGCGTCCGGAAAGCCTGCGCACAACTTCTTCATCATCTATATCCAAGTAAATTACAGCATTTATTTTGCGCCCTGTTTCTGCAAGCAAAGAGTCTAAAATTTGCGCTTGCACAACTGTTCTTGGAAAGCCGTCTAATATAAAGCCTTTTTGAGCATCTGCGTCTTTAAATCTCTCTTTGAGCATATTTGCAGTTACCTCATCGGGAACAAGTTCGCCCTTGTCTATAAAGAGTTTTGCGACTTTGCCAATTTCAGTCATTTCCTTAAGATTGCGGCGGAAAAGATCTCCTGTAGCAATCTGAGGTATTCCTAGAACTTCACACAAGGCCACAGCGCGCGTACCTTTGCCGCTGCCTGGGGCTCCTAATAAAATGATGCATGGTTTTTCCATAGACTATTTAATCTGATTAAATTAGTTTGAAAAATTTCCTTTTTTTTACAAGCATATTTACACAGTTTATGAACAAGCCTTTCACACCCTCAATTTGCGGACTCTACATAGATAAATCGGGGACTGCACACATCTCTTTTAATTCTGAAAAAAATGAAAGAGAGGAAAAAACTTTTCCCTTCAGTCCATTTTTATGGGCAGGTCAGGCAGATTTCTCAAAAGAAGAAGGCGTAGAAGTACGCAAACTTGACGGCCCGCAGGGTTTGCCATTTGAAAATTTACTCCTTTTTAAGTCTGCATCTTATTACAGAGATTTTTTGAAATCTCGCCCCAAAGGTTTGATAATAGAAAAATTGTCGTCTTTGGAGAATCAGTTTTTGCTTCAAAACAGGCTGCGCTTTTTTGCAGATATGAGTTTTTCTGAAATTAAACGCCTGCAGCTAGACATTGAAACCTCTTCTGAAAGCGGCTTTCCAGACCCCGACAGACCCAACGACAGAATTATCGCAGTGGGCCTAGGCTTTGAAAATCAAACAAAAATTCTGGAAATTTCTGAATTCACAGACGAAGCAGAAAGAAAGCTTCTCTTAAAACTAAATGAGGAAATTTTAAACCTAGACCCCGACACTATTGAAGGCCACAATATATTTCGTTTCGATTTAGATTTTATAAGAAGACGCTCTAAAAAACTGCACGTACCTATGCTTTGGGGACGCTATAATACAGAAGCTGAATTCAGACAAAGCCGCATTAAAATTGCAGAACGTGTTTTTGACTACCCAAGAT
>JAVBSE010000085.1:0-5787 GCA_031547315.1 Opitutales bacterium | reverse complement strand
CGCCAGACTATCCATAGTGAGAAGCCGCCTGTCCAGTAGGTAGAGTCACGCATGTCTGCAATTGTGCAGTTTTCAAATTTTTCTATTTCTCTGCTAATCATTGCATGATTGTTTTCAATTGTAACAGTGTCGTTTAAAAGCTTAAGCGAATGCCCGTTTTGATTGTCTGGATCGCCGCATATTAGTGGAATATATCCAAAAAGATAGTAGCCGTAATTTTCTGCAGTTACAACTGCTACAGGTTTTTTTCCGTTTGCCTTAATATCTTTTGCAAATTCAGTATTTATGTGCGACGTTGCGCATCCAAAAATTAGGGAGGAAAAAATTGATATTAGTAAAATTTGAAATGCTTTATTCATTTTCGCCTCCATTTTTAAGAGCTTCTTTGCCTGTTGCTATAGTGGCCGACACTTGAATTTCTTTGTACCAGTATATGCCCATGCTTGTTCCGAAAAACGGACACCAAGTAAAGAAGCAGGTAGAGCTTGGGCTTACATGTAGGTCGCTAATTTCAGTTGCGCCAAGTTTTGCGCATTCGTCGTTTAGAGTTTGCATTGCATCTTTAAGATTTACATTGTCTCCAAAAAGCTCGAACGAGGTATCTGTTGAACCGCCGCTACCAAGCGGAATCCAGTTAAATAAATAATAGCCATAGTTTGTAACAAGAACACGCTTATAATTGCCATCTATGTTTTCTACACGAGGCTTGCTGTGATCATCGCTATAACTTACGCCAGTACAGCCTACAAGATATGTAAGCACCGGCAAAGCCATAATTACAATAATTTTAAAATTCTTCATAAATAAAAAAGCTCAATGGGCAGATTTCTAGCCTAGTTACTTTTACTTGTAAAGATTATAAAAGAAGGGATGAGAAAGAGTTAAATATTAAAATTATAAAAAATTTGATTTATAATTATATTTAATTGTTTTTAAATAATATATCTTGAATAAATAAATATTTGTTATTATATAAACTTAAAATGATTTTTAATAATAATAAATTTAGCTTGGTTAAACTTATGTTTATAAGTTTTATTTTTGCGTTATTATTTTTAAATCTGCAAGCAAATGCGCTTGAAATCAGGCAGGCTAAAGGAAAATCTGTTTATGAAATTATAAGAAGTGAGTCTGAAAAAAATCTTAAGCTAAAAGAAAAAGATTATCAGGCAGCATTCGCAAAAATATTTGCCGAGTATCAGCTTGAAGTGGTTGCGCCCAGCAAAACAAGGTGCGACATATTAACGCCTAATTATGCCATAGAAGTTGATTACGCTAAAAAATGGCATGAAGCAATAGGGCAAGCCTTAGATTATTCAGCCCAATTTAAACGCATTGGAGGAATTGTTTTAATAATCAAAGACGATAAAGAATTTACTTACTTGCAGCGCCTAGAAGAAACTATTTTAGCGCACAAACTTCCTATTAAAATTTGGATAATTTTAGATATTATGTGAGGCAAAAAATGTAATTATCTTACCTCATACAAGCTGTGGGCAAGGATTTTTATTTCAGATTCTTGTATCCAAAATTCGTAATTGGGAAGTTTTACAAGATATTCGTTTGTATCTTTACTATAGCCCCAGATCAGTCCCCAAGCGATAGGGCCAACTGCTTCCGAAATTTTGCCTTTAGCCATGTCTTTGCGCAAAACTTCTTGCCAGGCTTTCATATTTTCTGCGGAATTTCTTTTTTTACTGCGCTCGTCTATTTGATTGAGCCAATCTGTCTTTTTATAGACTGCAATAAAGTAGGGAATTCCTGCATTGATTCTTGCTTTAATTGTATTGGATGTGAATTTTGTGCGCTTAATGCTCATATAGCCGCTAAGATATTCGTCGCAGCCTTGCATTGTTTCTTTTATGCGGACTTCTTTTTCTATGCCGCTTTTTGTCATGGCTTTATTGAATTTTGCCACGTCTAATTTTGGGTCTATATGCAGCATAAGGTCAATTACTGCCGGCGGAACTTTGGGGTTTATTTTGGCTCGTAAGTCGCTATCTGACGCAGGGTTCATTTTTATTATGACATCGCCATTTTCCATAGTTTCCACCAGTGTTTTGAGCGCCAGTTTTTTGTCGCCGGCGGGTATATTCTTTTCTGTTTCTTGCGCATTTAGGCAAAGGATGAAACTGTTTAATATTACGAAAATTCCTGTAAATATTTTTCTCATAAACTTACTTTTTTTACTTAGGCAATCAAATGTTAAGAAAAGTTCAAATTAAAAAAGCCCCCTATGAAAATTAAGGGGGCTTTGTCTTATATAATTTAAAGGAATCTGCTAGATGCCAAGTGCTTTTGCTACGCCTTTGCCATATTCGGGGTCGGCTTTTGTGCAGTTGTCTATATGGCGCTGTTTTACAAAATCAGGAGCGTCGCCCATGGCTCTGGCAGTATTTGCAAAGAGCCTTTCTTTTTGCTCTTTTGACATTGCGTTGAAGCGTTTGCCCGGCTGAGTATAGTAATCGCTGTCGTCATCTCTGAAATTCCAAGTGTCTCCATTGCCGTTTACAGGCGTTTGAGGCTCTTTATATTCAGGCTGTTCTTGCCAAGCTCCATAAGAGTTTGGTTCATAGCTAGTTTTTGAGCCATGATTGCCGTCTACACGCATTTGTCCGTCTCTGGAATAGCCGGTTACGGGGCAGCGTGGCTTATTGACAGGTATTTGGTAGTGGTTTACGCCCAGTCTGTAACGCTGTGCGTCGCCATAACCAAAGATGCGTGCCTGAAGCATTTTATCAGGCGAAAACCCTATGCCCGGAACAATATTTGCAGGGTTAAATGCAGCTTGTTCTACGTCTGCAAAATAGTTTTCAGGATTTCTGTTAAGTTCCATTATTCCAACTTCTGTAAGAGGGTACTCATCTGTGTACCATTCTTTTGTGAGGTCAAATGGATTGTAAGGAAGTTTATTTGCTTCTTCTTCTGTCATAGTTTGTATGCAGAGTTTCCATTTTGGGAAGTCGCCTTTTTCTATGTGTTCAAAGAGGTCACGTTGATGGCTTTCTCTGTCTTTGCCCACAAGTTTTTCTGCTTCTTCATCTGTGAGAAACTTAATTTCTTGCTGGCAGACCCAGTGAAATTTCACCCAAGTGCGTTTGTTATTTTTGTCGTACATACTGTATGTGTGACTGCCAAAGCCATGCATATTTCTGTAAGAGGCTGGAATGCCGTCATCGCTCATAGTGATAGTAACTTGGTGGAGCGCCTCAGGAAGGCTGGTCCAGAAGTCCCAATTATTTTTTGCAGAGCGCATATTTGTTTTTGGGTCTCTTTTTCCTGCGTGATTTAGGTCGGAAAAATGGTGTCCGTCTCTTAAAAAGAAGACAGGTGTGTTGTTGCCAACTAAGTCCCAATTGCCTTCTTCTGTGTAGAATTTAACAGCAAAGCCGCGTATATCGCGCTCTGCGTCGGCAGCGCCTCTTTCGCCGGCAACTGTTGAAAAGCGCACAAAGAGGTCTGTTTTCTTTCCAATTTCAGAAAAGACTTTTGCTTTTGTGTATTTACCGATGTCGTTTGTTACTGTAAATGTGCCAAATGCCCCCGAACCTTTTGCGTGCATGCGACGTTCAGGGATAACTTCTCTGTTGAAATTTGCCATTTTTTCTAAAAACCAGGCATCTTCAATTAACATTGGCCCTCTGGGACCTGCTGTTCGGGAGTTCTGATTGTCTGCAATAGGGCGCCCAAAGTTATTTGTTAATTTATCTTTTTCCATATATTTTCTTTCCTTTTGTATTTATCTAAGTTGATAAATGCAGCTTATTTTCAAGTTCTAATTCGCAAGATTTTTTCTTTGCTTAATCTGAAATATAGGTTTATCAAAATTAAATGTAAAGATAAAAATGATTATCGTTTTCAATTTAAAACTTAGTTGACATTTGCAAAATAAAAATGAGACTCAATTTAGCATACTATGAATAAGTCTAGGCAAAAAGACGCTCTTAAAAACTTAATTAAAGCTGGAAAGATAAAACATATTTCAGCCTTAGAGGTCTTTGAGCTGCTTAGGGTAGAAAACCCTAAAATGAGCATTGCAACTGTTTACAGAAATTTAAACTTATTTGTTGAAAAAGGTTTGCTTTTAAAAATCGAAGGCGCCGGCGATGAAGCCTTGTATGATGACACAATTAAGCCCCATGCGCACTTGATATGCGTAAAATGCGGCGAAATTGAAGATCTTGACTTAGATATTTCAGACTCAATTTTAAAGTCTTTAAGAGAAAAGTCTTTTGATTTTACAAACTATGATTTGTCTATAAAAGGGCATTGCAGAAAATGCTCGTCAGGAGCTAATTAGCCTTCTTTTTGATAGTCTTTATATTACGAGCCAATAAAAAAATATCTTAAAAAGCTTGAGAAGCGTTTAGCTTTTGTTAGAGTTTCTACAATATTTTTTATATGGCTACATCGACGCAAAATGAGAGTGCATTGCAAGAGGGTTTTGTCTTTTCAAAACTTGATGCTATTATTAATTGGGTTAGAGCTAACTCTATTTGGCCGCAGCCTATGGGCCTTGCTTGCTGCGCAATTGAATTTATGGGCGTTGGCGGCTCTAGGTTTGACGTTGCCCGCTTTGGTGCAGAAGTAATGAGATTTTCTCCCAGACAGGCAGACTGTTTGGTTGTTGCCGGCACTATTACCTATAAACAGGCAGGTGTTGTTAAAAAGATTTACGACCAAATGCCTTCGCCAAAATGGGTTATTGCTATGGGTGCATGTGCTTGTTCGGGAGGTATGTTTAGGTCTTATGCCACTTTGCAGGGCTTGGATCAGATTATACCTGTCGATGTTTATATTGCAGGCTGCCCGCCACGTCCTGAAGCGTTTTTAGATGCGCTTTTGGCTTTGCGTGAAAAAATTAAAACAGAAAAGTCTACTAAGGCTTTATTTAAATCGGAGTAGTTTATGGACAACGCAAAATTACTTAATATTGCAAGTGTACGCAGTGGCGGCAAAGACGGCTATGAAGCTTACAACTGCAGTGCAGACAAATTTCTTTTATTTGTAAAAATTCTTAAAGAAGAATATTTTTTCGACGCCCTTGCAGATTTGGCAGGCATGGATTTTGGCTTAGATGAAGCAAAACGCTTTGGCTGTATTTATCATTTCTATTCAACTTCACGTAAAACTTTTTTGCGTGTTTGTGTTTATTGTGAAGACAATGCAAAACCAAGTTTGCCATCGCTCGCGCTAATTTATGCAAATGCAAATTGGCATGAGCGTGAAGCTTACGACATGCTGGGTATTAATTTTGAGGGGCATCCTGATTTAAGGCGTATTTTAATGTGGGATGCGTATCCGCACCATCCGCTGCGCAAAGATTTTCCGCTTTGCGGCAAGCCTGCGCCAACGCCTCCTGAATTTGATGCGCCTGAGGGTATGAAGGTTGTTCCTGTGCCTATGGAGGGCGGTCCTTTTCATTCCAAGGCAGGGGCTAATACCAGTTCTGAAAAAGAGCCAAGGTCTCGCTTAGAGTTTTAATTTTAGAAGGCAGATATGAAAGAAACTAAAGAAATTTTATTTAAAGACAATGCCACTGCTTCTGACTGCGCAAGTAACGAAATCGGCGAGCGCATGATTATAAATGTAGGTCCCTCACATCCTTCTACGCATGGCGTTTTGCGCCTTGTTTTAGAACTTGATGGCGACATTATTACCAAGGTAGATCCTGTTATTGGTTATTTACACAGAGGCGATGAAAAAATCGAAGAAAATATGACATACAATCAGTTTGTGCCTTATACAGACAGACTCGACTATCTTGCTCCAATTTCAAACAACATT